>JAEWWO010000282.1 GCA_023396345.1 Bacteroidota bacterium | reverse complement strand
GCCCAGACCGGTAGAGTAGGCGATATCGTATAAATTAAGCACATTAGGCAAGTTGCCGGTAATTCCAAAGGCGAAGCGTGGCTTAATTTGATCAATCCATTTTACATCCTGTAAAAATTTTTCTTCTGAAAGATCCCATGCAGCGCCGACAGCGGGAAATATTGAATAGGGATTATTTTCTCCATATCTTGAATCGCCTTCTGTTTTTCCTGTCACAGTTAAAAAATATCTGTCAAGCACAGCGTAATGTCCCTGAATAAAAGTTCCCATATATTTCCTGATGCCAAAATCTCCGGTGGTTGATGAAATAACCGCAGAAGCGTCGGCAGACCTGAGCTTGGGCGAAGCACCGTTGTAGTAAGAAATGGAGGTGGAATTATCGCGGTCAATATTCAGAGTAAGCACACCGGTAAATGTGAGTCGGTGATTCTTTTGCCTTATGGCAGACCATGTTAAACGATTATTGTTATTTATCATCAGCTGATAACCTTCTGTTTGTACACCGGCGTTGTAGAGCGATTCGCCGGGCAATGCATCTGTTGCATATCCGGGCAGGAAATAGTCATCTGCGGATTCGCGAAAATCTGCCGAAACCTGTGTTCTGAAATCAAGTCCTGAAATAATGCGATAATCAATTGCAGTAGAAGCCATAAAACGATTGGCTTTAGAAAGGTAGGTAGAAAAGTCAATCAGCGCTAAAGGATTGTATCTAGAAAGGGCTGATACTCCTGCGTTACGATCTACAAAATAATTGAGCCCGTTTTTTGAATATACCGGATAATAAGATGGAATTTGCCTTGATATTAAAATCGGGTTAAGCTCCTGTGAGCTATTATCAATCGGATGGCTTTGCCCCCTTTTATCGGTTAATGAATTCGTATAATTAAAATCTGCGGTAACCCTTAACTTGTTCGACACGCGGTAGTTCAAGTTGAAACGTGTATTATAACGGTCGTAACCTGTTCCTTTTGTTGTGCCATATTGATTTGTATATCCCAAACCCCAGTAATATGTAAGCCTGTCTCCGCCGCCGCTCAAGGCCGTGTTATACTGCTGGTAAAATCCTTTTCTGTTGATTACATTAAACCAATCGGTATTATTATTAAATATCCAGGCATCGGATCTGGTCAAATCGCCTCTTAACTGCGGCAATGCGCTGCCATCATCAGCTCCGCCTGTCCATCTTTCCAGTGAATAGACTCTTAGATCGTCACCCGATAACATCGGGATTGTTCTGGGTGTTTCGGTAAGCGTAAATCTTGTATTTAATGAAAATTCGGGTTTTCCTCTTTTTCCTCTTTTTGTTTGAATAATGATAACGCCGTTGGCGCCCCTAGAGCCATACAATGCTGTGGCTGAAGCATCTTTTAAAATGTCAATAGATTGAATGTCTGAAGGGTCTATATCACCGATAGGGCTGAAACCAAAATCAGAAATACTTTCCACTTTATAATTACTTCCAATAACTTCTGCTCCATCTACAATCCAAAGCGGATCATTAACGCCTGAAATGCTTGATATTCCTCTGATCCTTATAGACGCCGATGCTCCTGGATCTCCACTCGCTGTTACTACCTGGAGACCGGGCGCCATACCTTGCAATAATTGATCAACGGATGCTACAGGCATATTCTCTGTGCCGGCAAGATCTACAGACGCAACAGAACTAGACAACTCCCTACGATCCATGGAAAGAAATCCCAGATCAGCCTTGGGTTCAATAGTAGCTGTAACCAATACATCTCCCAGCTGTATAGAATCGGGAAAAAGCACCACTTCAAAAAACAAACTATCTCTGCCAGCTAATGAATATTCTTCGCTTCGGTACCCAATACTTGAAATGACGATCTTTTCTGCTTCAGGAATCCTTCTTATCTCAAACATGCCTTCAGCGTTTGTTTTGCTTCCGCTTAAAATCAGGTTATTCACATTGAGGAGCATTACCGAAGCATCGCTCATTGGTTGATTCTTTACTTCAGCATACACAACTCCTCTTATGAGATTGTGCTGTGCACACAAATCATGAGTAAAAAACAATATGCATACGGTGAAAATGACGGGTGAAAATATTTTATTCTTCATTGTAAAAAACTTAGTCTTAAAAGAGCGTATTAACTTTATGAATGACCCCGTTGCTTCCCTGGATGTTCGCATCCACAGGAATTATCGTATGGCCTCCAGGTTTTGTTACAGAAAAGTTATTCCAAGAACCGCTTATTGATAAAAACTCTCCTGCTTTATTGCTGATCTGCCCATTAAAAACTCCGTCCGAAAAAATAATCCTATTAGGTATGATGTAAGTGCTTACAAATTTCCTCAAATCATTGGCATTCATTTTTGTAAGGTCAACCTTCGCATTTATCAGCGCCTGATTGGTTGGCGCAAAAACAGTGTAAGTAAAGAATCCGGTTAATTGTAATTCCGCAGCAATACCTGTACTTGTTAATGCGTTTGTGAACTGTGATAAATCAGAGTATTGTTTAATTCTTTCTAAAATAGTGACTGTATTATCCAGCTTATTCAAGGGTTTAAGGAACCCGTCAATTTCATATATTGCACCATTACTTTTCTCCCATACAGGCTTAGAAGAAATGAGTGCCACAGAATTGCCACTATAATCATAAAACTTGTTGTTGTCGTATAAAATGTATCCAAAATCTGTGGGATAAAACCGTTTGCGGAATCCCCCGTCTTTTCTTACATCAATATTCAATACTCCGCTACGTGTTTGTTCATACCTTTTTGTAAGGCTATCCGGAACCATGTCTTCAGCTAAAGGAAAGCCCCATACTTCATCAGGCTGTACCAAAATGGTAGCAGGAGGGTGTTGATAATACAGCGGATCGGAAAGACCTTCTGCGAGTTTAGCGTTTAAAAACATCCAATACCACTGGCTGTATTTACGATAATTCATAAAAATGCCGCCGACCACGCTGTGCATTTCGGGTGATTCTACAACCCGATTTAGTTTATAGATTACACTGTTGCTTGCTGGGATGCTCCCCACGATAGACCCTGTTACATCCTGCGCATACTGAGGGAAGCCAGAAAGGGCGCGCGGTTCTGGAATCTGCCGTTTTAGATCGCTTAAATACCACACATTTTCCATTATAGAAGAACGTATGAGCGAATACATAACCCGCTGAGGAACAGAATCGATATTATTATCAATAATATTCATGTATGGTTTAAAATATTCGAGAATGGCTTGATTAGTTGGAACGGTTAGTGTTGAAATAACATTCTCATCAGCAAGATTTCTACCTATACTAAATGATTTATAAACAGTTGTGTCTACCCAGCCAAACTCATCCTTTTCACCAAGTACGTATTGCACATGGCGCTCCAGCCAACTGCTGAAAAGGGTGGTCTCTTCATCACCGGCCAGAGCATTATCGGTCCTGGGCATTATATTAAGTGGCGATTCAAGAATGTGTATTACTCCGTTGCTGGCGCCGATATCTCTTTCCTCTTTAGATATCAATGCTCCATCGGCAACAAACCCCGAGTCAACAGCATTTTTACCGTACAACAACTCAAAATCCTCCCGCTGGCGCTCGAAAAATGCGGAAGTAAATACTTTAATATTTTTTCCCGGATTTTTTGCTTCTGCGCGAGTCTTGTACCATGTAGCCCTGCTTTGATTCAAATAGGAGGAAGCAACTCTGTATCTTCTACTAAAATCATATTCATAGTACATGCCGTTTATGAAATGATAGTTTACAAAAGTGCGCAACTCAGCTGCTGGTACAGAGGCTATGGAACTATACCCTCTCTTTTTAAAGTAGGCTCCTATCTGTTCATTATTGGGTGCCAGGCATGTGTAAATGACAGATTCGCTCAATGACTTTCTTAGGCCCAATTTATCCACTATTCCAACAAAGTCAGAAAAACGGCCATCTGCTTCCAAAACCTGAATAATAGTTTTATCCAGATTGCTTTTAGGCTCGTAATACGCAGTTATTTCTTTCGCACATGACGATAAGGCGGAAATAAAAATAACATAGAATAAAATCATGCGTTGTGTCTTGAACATTTTGTAATTATTTAAAGGAATTAATCTTAAACAACACCCTTTTTCCTGTGCAAATGATGAATACCGGGTAATACCCAAAAGAAAATATCCCAGATAATTCTTCAATTAATATTGTCAAAAAGAGCTTCAATATCTTGATTTTATTTTTTCAAAAGTTCTTTAACCGGTACTGCCTGAAAAACCATATCTGCCTGACTGCTTTCATAAAGAATACCTACAGTGTGCTCATCTATGCTTGTGAGGCAAGAATATCCTCTGCTATTCCATTCATCGAGCAGGATGGGTTGATACCGATTCCAGCTCATTCCATCATCATCACTAATTTTAATAGAAAGCCTGTGACGCTTTATTTTTGAATCGGGATTAGAAAATAAAAGAATCGACTGCTTTTTATGACTTTTTTCAAAATCGTGCCTGTGAATACTACCCATGCAAACAGGCTCGGGTAATGCGCTGTGCGATGAAGGATGTTCCTTCCAGGTTTTCCCCAGATCTTTGGTTATTGCAATAGCTCTTCCATTGGTGGGGCCCGTATTGCCTTTGTTAGAATTGGCACGCATGTTTAACATGATGGATCCGTCCATTAGTTCCACAGCCATACATTCTGTTGTTGATTCATTAATTGCACGGTTGCTTGACGTCCATGTTTTTGCCCCGTCTTTACTAAAAGTTATATTCGAAAAAGCCTTGCCATTTTCGTCGCGACCTTGGGTAGGAAATACAAGTGTACCATCCTTAAGCGTTATGCCTTGCCCAGGCGCCGGTGCCCACAACCACCAATCTCGCTTCTTTCCCATTTTAGTAATGTTTTCCGGCATACTCCATGTTTTTCCGTCGTCAGAGCTTTTTACCACTAAGAATTGAGAAGTCTCTTTTACGCTATATCCGGGTTGTGAGGCTTTATTTCTCCACTGGTGGTTCCAGGCATCGCTATGTTCGGTCAGATTTTCTATCCATTTTCCGTGTTCGTTAATTACGCCATGCAGCCACAATCCGGAGATATAAATGTCACTGGTGTTTTTGTCTACTAAAATACATGCGTCCGAAACGCCGTTGAATTTTTGTGGAAGTCCTCCCCATTCATTCATATCCATTACAATCTGCAAAGGCTTCCAGGTGTTACCACCATCTTCACTTCTATGAATGCCTATATCAATAT
>JAEWWO010000110.1 GCA_023396345.1 Bacteroidota bacterium | reverse complement strand
ATGATCTGTTACGTACTTTTTATTGATTTCTTTTTGTGACAAATCAAAGTCCTTACTTTCCCATTTGGGAGCCGCCATAAAATAAACAAATTGAAAATCCCGAAAATCTGATTTGTCAATATTGTATTTAGATTTTAAACGAGATCCTACAGAATAGGTAGCATGAATAAATTCTGCATCTGCGTTATTTGTTTGTGCCGTTAAACTGCTGAAAGGAAATAGCAGAGCCCCTGTCAGAAAAAATAATATACTTTTCATATTTAATTATTTTATAAATTATATTAGTTTACTTCAAAAGAAAAAGCCATTGAACTGTAGAAGCTAGGCTAATGGCAAATAACGAGATAGTAATTATTAATTTTTTCATTTCAATATTTATTAAAGTAAACGGGAGAAATTCATAACTGTTATTTTTTATAAAGTTGAATGATTTTTGTTCTATTTTATTCTTTCATAATAAGGTAATCTATCAATCGGCACATTAATCTGAAGTACAGTTGGACCTTTCAGAATCTTACCCAAATCATCCTTCCAGGTTCCTGCCGGAAGTGTTACAGCGCGACTGCTGCCTGATTTAACGATGGGCGCTATCAGATATTTATCGCCCAACATAAACTGGTCTTTAATGTTTTCATATCCTTTGTGCGGAAACATATACTCCATACTTCTTACAATTGGTTCTCCGGTTTTAGAAGCATCGTGTGCACATTGTAAAATGTAATCTCCCATTTTGGTATGAAGTTCTGCTGCTTTACGGCATGCATCCAAATGTTTTTTATCCAGAATGCGCCAGGGAGCAACAGAGAACTGCATCATGGGCATTAAAGCGTGTACTTGTGCCGAACGAACAATGAGCTCCTGATTAAATTCATCCTGTTTTATATTAAGAAACGCACCGAACTGACCGCCGCCAATCATATCGGGACAAGTGTACGGATGTCCCAGCAGTCCGGCTACAATCATATCGGGAATTAAATCAGCAACAGCATTCCATGAATAATCTTTATCGCCCAAACGTTGTACCAGTTCTTTGCCGCCCATCTTCCATGTAGCACGATATTCGTTGTACGGAAAATGTAAACCAAGCTCTGCCCACTTCTGTGTATAGTCGGCATTGGTTGCCGTGCTGTCGTAAAAATCATAAGCGCCAACTTTCATATAGCCTACATCAGCGCCATCGAATTTAAAACCATCTATGCCATACGTTTCCTGATTTCTTTTCAGCACTTTAATCAAGTGTTGCATCACTTCCGGATTTGTCATGTCATAAAAAGCACTAAAGCCATTCCACCAATGAATAAGTGCGGGTTGATTACTTCCTTTCGCTTTTACCAAATAACCTTTAGCACTGAGCTTTCGGAACTCCGGACTGTCGGCTGAAACATACGGACAAACCCATAGCATCACTTTAAATCCATCCTGATGCAAACGATCTGTCATTGCTTTGGCATTTGGGAAAAGTTCAGGTTTGAATTCATAGTTACCGTAATATTTTTGCCAGTTATCATCAATCATAAAGACACCGCGTGGGAAATTATGTTCCTTTATTTTTTCAGCATAGTTCAAAATATCTTTTTCATTTTGATTGTACATCAATTCAATCCAGGTGTTGTATTGGGGAAGTGAAAAAAATTGTTCGGCAGGAATTTTTCCAGAAGGAGGAAAATAATTTTTTGAAACATTGAGAAAAGCATCGCGCAAAGTTTTTCCGCCGTTTTGAACGCTTACATTTTCGTAATCAGAAACTATTATCACAGTGTCGCCACTCAGGGAGAAACGAAAAGGTTTATCGCTCCAGATATAGCGTCCACTGGATGAAATAAGCATTGGCGAAGTCTGATTGTTCAGGTTATTTCGTTCCATATCGAACACAGAAGTGGTAGAAGCAAACGGCATTCGCGTGCCGAGTGCCGTTAATCCGCCCCACCATTTTTCGCCTTTTTCAGATGCAATTTTAACTGTAAATGTTTGCGAGAATAAATGGTTGTATGAAACTAAGAAAATGAAAAGCAGGAATAATCTGAATAATTTTGTCATAATTTGTTTTGTAAAAATCTGATTGGCTTTTTTAATTTTGTTAAATATACTTAATTAAAAAATTGCATTCAGCTAATATCAGATATTACTATGCAAACGTTTATCTTGAAAATTAAAATTTTCAATTGAAACAAGAATAAGAAAGATAAAAAATTACAATAACTAAAACATCAGTATTTTCAAAGATTCGCAAGCTTCTTTAGAACCGCTTTCACAGGCTTTTTTAAACCAAATGTGTGCTTCTTTGATATTCTTTTTAACACCCCAACCATTGTAATAGTAGGTACCTATTTTATAGTAAGCTTTCTCAAAGCCAAGATTGGCTAATTCCTTATAATATTTTAATGCTTTAGAATAATTTTTTTCTACAATATAACCTGATTCATACATTTCAGCCAATTTATACATTGCTTCATCAAATTTTAAATCAGCCGATTTTTCTAACCAATAAATATATTGTTCTTCACTTTGTATTACTCCGGAACCTGCTCTATACATAGATGAGAGAAAATACTGTGCTTGGGCATTGTTTTGTTCAGCGGCTGCCTTAAAGAGTTCAAAAGCTTTCTTATCATCTTGCTCTATTCCAAATCCTCTGCTAAGATTTAAGGCGAGGTTAAATTGACCTCCACCATCTCCTTGTGAGGCAGCTTTTCTAAACCATTCATTGGCTATTTTCATGTCTTTAGAAACACCTAAGCCATTCGCATAACACACACCTATCTGGTTTTGTGCCCATGAATAATTCTTTTGTGCTGCCTTATAAAACCATTTGTATGCTTCAGTCTCATTTTTTTCTACCGCATATCCATATAGATAAAAAATCCCCATATTACCTTCGGCATAAGCTACTCCTTTTTCTGCTGACCTCTTTATCCAGTAAAAAGCCTGATTATAATCCTGCTCTACTCCCTTTCCCTGAAAATAAGCCCAACCCAGATTGTTTTGAGCATACGCATTGCTTGATTGTGTAATGGCAGAACGATACAGATTTACTGCTTTTAAATAATCTTGCTCTACTCCTTTGCCGTTGTAATAAAGGTATCCCAAATTACTTATTGCATCAGAGTGATTATTATCAGCAGCTTTTTGATACCAATGGGCTGCCTGTTCATAATTTTGTTTTGTGCCATATCCATGCTCATACATTATACCCATCATTAACTGTGCCTGTGCCATTCCATTTTGCGCTGTTTTTTCGTACCAATACAGAGCCTTCTCATTATCTTTTTTTAAAAAAACTCCTTTATAATACAATTCTGCTAACAGATATTGTGCATACAAAAAATTTTTATCCGCAGATTTCTCAAGCCAATACACCGCCTGTGATGTATCTGTTTTATTGCTTGCATTAGCTCCTACAAGATTAAGATAGCCCAAATAAAACTGTGCAACAAAGTTTTCATCTTCTGCATAGAATTTCAAGCTATCAAGTTTTTTGGAAAAACCAATAGTGTCTTTTACTATAATAGTAGTATCAGAATCTATGACCGACTGTGACAATGACTGTAAGGCAAACAGTGAAAAAATAACAGCAACTACAATTTTTTTCATAAAATTTTATTGTACACAAATATACTAAAGCAATTTAACATTCAAATTACTTCATAAAATGATAATATATTTTCAGCATTTCCATTTTCCATTTTCAATTATAAAACTAACTTTGCCATATGCAGATATATTGTGAATCACTTACAAGCTACAAACGCTTACAAACAAGAGAAGTAAAAATCGGCGATTTACTGTTGGGAAACGGACATCCTATCCGTGTGCAAACCATGACTACAAAAGATACAATGGATACCATCGGCACTGTGGAAGAAACCATCCGTTGTATAGAAGCCGGTGCAGAACTGGTACGCATTACCGCTCCGTCTAAAAATGAAGCAGAGAATTTATTGAACATAAAAAATGAATTGAAAAAAAGAGGCTTCTATGTACCGCTGGTAGCGGATATTCATTTCACACCCAACGCTGCCGAAGTTGCCTCAAGAATTGTTGAGAAAGTAAGAGTGAACCCGGGCAACTATGTCGACAAAAAAAAATTTCAGCAAATAGATTATACCGATGCAGAATATGCAGAAGAAATAGACCGCATCAGAAACAAATTTGTGCCGCTGCTGAACATCTGTAAAGAATATGGTACAGCTATGCGCATAGGTACTAACCACGGCAGTTTGAGCGATCGCATCATGAGCCGCTATGGCGATACTCCTATAGGCATGGTAGAAAGTGCTATGGAATTTTTGCGCATTGCACGTGACGAAAATTATCATCAGATTGTGCTTAGTATGAAATCGAGCAACACGCAGGTAATGGTGCAGGCGTATCGTTTGCTGATTCAGCAAATGGATCAGGAGTTTGGCGAAATCTATCCTTTGCATCTGGGCGTTACAGAAGCCGGCGACGGAGAAGACGGACGTGTAAAATCTGCTGTAGGTATAGGTACGCTGCTCGAAGATGGTATTGGTGATACCATAAGAGTTTCACTGACTGAAGACCCTGAACTGGAAATTCCCGTGTGCAGAGATCTGGTAAAAAGATATAGTCCATCTGTAGACAATCAATCAATTAATCCGGAAGCTGTTCCTTTGATTTCTGATGATAAAAAGAAGGACTCCCTGCCCTACAATCCTTTTCAGTACAACAGAAGAAAATCATTTGAAGTACAAAACATCGGAGCACATCATGTACCGATAGTGATTGCTGATTTATCTAAATTAAAAAATATTCAACCCGAAGATCTGAAAGCTGTAGGATATAACTATAATGCCGCTTTGGATAAATGGAATATTTCTGATATAGCAGCCGATTATATTTTCACCGGAAATGAATTGATAAATTTTGAATTGCCCGGCACACTGAAAGTGATTGTGCTGCCTGCCACTTATCAACTTGCGGAAAATAAAGAAAAGTATTTTCCTATTTTTGATATTCATGGTTTTATTGGTTACAAAGAAAAACATCCAACGCTCAACTTTGTAATGATTGATTGTTTTAACGATGATACTCCTGTAAATGATTTTACATTCCTCGAACGTATTGCCAATGATCCGTCAGTAGTTATTTGTCTGAGTTCCGAAAGGAAAAATGCCATGCAGGCTGTAAGGCGCATGTTTATTGAGTTGATGAATCGAAAAATTGAAAACCCCGTTGTTGTTATGATTGACAGCGACCGGCAAACAACCGATGAACATTTAATTCATTATTCTACCGAAGCCGGCGCATTGTTGATTGATGGCATGGGCGAT
>JAEWWO010000226.1 GCA_023396345.1 Bacteroidota bacterium | reverse complement strand
AATTCAGACTGCCCGACTGGACGCGCATTCAATCTTTAATGAAAGGACAAGCCATCTTTGACGGCAGAAATATTTATGACGACGTGCAATTGCAAAAACAAGGGTTCGATTATTTTGGTATCGGACTTTAATTATCTTTATTCAGAAACAGCAGCTTTTATTTCGTCCATATCAATACTGAAATGACTTTCGTTATAAATAGATTCACCATCTTTAATTACTAATACCTGAGGCGATTCGTGTTTAACCTTAAAGGTTTCAGCTACGGCAGAAGAAACATCTCTGTGTTTTCTGAGGTCCAGAAAATAATAGTCTGCATCAACCGGATTTTCACTGTTGTTAAATCTGTTTAATGCTACGGAACTTACACCGCACGTAGTGCTGTGTTTAAAAATTATCTGTACTTTGTTGTACGATTGATTCGTTATTTCCTGTAATTGATTTGTATTATTTAGTTCACTAAAATTTATCATCTGCTTACTTTTTTGAGTTTTAAATATTTGCATAAAAAGCTATGCCATATTAACTATTCCTTTTATCTAATTCTTTCAAAAATACATAATTTTACATAGTTAAGTTTAAGAGAGAATTTATGATTGTACATTTTATTTCTATCGGTGGTAGTGTAATGCATCAGTTAGCTATTGCCTTAAAAAGAAAAGGATATCAGATAACAGGATCTGATGATGAAATATTTGATCCGGCTAAAACAAATCTTCAGAACGAAGGCTTATTGCCGGAAGCATATGGCTGGTTTCCTGAAAAAATTCATTCGAAACTTGATGTAGTGGTTTTGGGTATGCATGCCAAAGAGGATAATCCCGAACTGGTAAAAGCAAGAGAACTCGGTTTAAAAATATATTCTTTCCCTGAATTTATTTATCAGGAAAGTATCAATAAAAAAAGAATTGCAGTGGGCGGAAGTCATGGTAAAACCACGGTTACAGCTATGATTATGCACGTGTTTAATCAATGTCTTACTTCATTCGATTATTTGGTTGGAGCTAAGCTAAAAGGCTTTGAGCAAAGTGTGCAAATTACCGATGCTCCGCTTATCGTTTGCGAAGCCGATGAATATCCTGCAAGTGCTTTAATGAAAATACCTAAGTTTCATTTTTTATATCCGCATATCGCTGTTATTACAGGAATAGCATGGGATCATATAAATGTGTTTCCCACTTTTGAAAATTATCTGGAGCAGTTTAAAATATTTATAAATAAGATTGAACCGAATGGTGTACTTATTTATAACGAAACAGATAATGTTTTGCAGGAATTAATTAATGGCAATAAGCGTGAAGATATTAGGTATATTGCTTATGGTTTGCCGGCTCACAGAATAGAAGACGGAAATACATTTATCAATATTGAAGGTAACGAAACTGAGCTGCATGTATTTGGTACACACAATTTGCTCAATCTGCACGCCGCATACTTCGTGTGTAAAGAAATAGGTATCACAAATAAGGAATTCGTATCCGGTATAGCTACCTTTGCAGGAGCTTCTAAAAGACTGGAGTTATTAGAGAAGAAAAATAGCACAAATATATATCGTGATTTTGCACACGCTCCAAGCAAAGTTACTGCAACCATTAAAGCGGTAAAAGAACAATATCCTACACGAAAGCTTATTGCTGTGCTGGAATTACACACCTACAGCAGTCTTAACGAAAAGTTTATGGAACAATATAAGCATTCTATGGAAGCTGCCGATATTGCTGTTGTGTTTTATTCGCAACATGCACTTGAATTAAAAAGAATGCCTGCATTGCCTGAAACTGCCGTGGTTAAAGGGTTTGCGAAAGATGGATTAAAAGTTATTACCGATAAAAATAAATTATCAGACTTTCTTTTAAAGCAATCTTATGAGCAATCTAATCTTTTATTGATGAGCAGCGGCAATTACGATGGCACGGATGTATTTGCTTTGGCTAAACAGATAATAAATCTGTAAATTTGCTTTTCATACAATTAATCAATCTTTTATTTTACAGCACATGAATTTACAGCTTAAAAGACCTCTGGCTTTTTTTGATTTGGAAACTACAGGTATCAATACTGCAACAGACAGAGTGGTTGAAATTGCTATTTTAAAAGTTACTCCTGACGGCTCTCAGCAAAAGAAACGGATGTTGTTAAATCCGGAAATGCCTATTCCTAAAGCTGCCAGCGATATTCATGGTATTACCAATGAAATGGTAAAAGATGCACCAACCTTTAAGCAGGTTGCCAATGAGATTATGCAGTTTCTTGAAAATTGTGATTTAGGCGGATACAATAGTAATAAATTTGATATTCCGGTTTTAATTGAAGAATTTCTGCGTGTAAATATTAATTTTAATATGGAAGGTAGAAAAATGGTTGATGTGCAGAAGATATTTCATAAAATGGAACAGCGCACACTTACTGCTGCCTATAAATTTTATTGCGATAAAGAGCTGGAAGACGCACACAGCGCCATGTCTGATGCCGAAGCTACTTTCGAAGTGCTGGATGCACAATTGCAACGATATGGTAATATCGGAAATTCGGTTGAAGAAATTCTTGCATTTACGGGTGAAGAAAAATTTATTGATATTGCGCGCAGGTTTGTTTATCAGAACGGTGTACCTGCATTTAACTTTGGTAAACATAAAGGTAAACCGGTAGAAAAAGTTTTTACCGAAGAACCTCAATACTACGACTGGATGATGAAAGGAGACTTTCCTTTACACACCAAACAAAAGCTTTCGGAAATGTTCAATGATTATTCTTTAAAGAAACTCTCAAAAAAATAATTAATTTCTGCATGTATAAATTTGTTTTATTTTTTGCCGGTATTTTTTTTCTGAATAACGTACAGGCTCAAAAGCCCGTAGATAAAGGATTACAGAGTATTAATGTACAAACTGCAAAAGCTATAATTGGTTTTTTGGCTTCGGATGAATTATTGGGCAGAGATGCAGGTACTGCTTCCGGAAAAATTGCTGCGCGTTATCTGGCTGCACAATTAGAGCAAATGGGCGTTCAGCCGCTGAATACAAATTATTTCCAGCCGTTTTATTCTGTTCAGACTGCTGCGCCAAAAAGCAGCACCCGCTGGCAATCACATCCTGATTCAGTTTCAGCTATTATGCAAAAAGGTTTACATAGAAAATTAAGTATGCAGAATGTATTGGGTTTTATTCCCGGAAAGAATAAAAATGAGTTTGTAATAGTGGGAGCACATTACGATCACTTAGGTACAGATGCTCTGCTTTCTGAAGATGGAATTTACAATGGAGCGGATGATAATGCTTCAGGTGTCTCGGCTGTATTGCAGATTGCACGCGCTTTTCAGCAGTCCGGTTTACAACCCGAAAGAAATATAATTTTTGCTTTTTGGGATGGAGAAGAAAAAGGATTGCTTGGTTCTCAGTATTTTGTTTCGCAATTTTCATCTGTAAAAAATGTGAAAAGCTATCTTAATTTTGATATGATCGGCAGAAACAATAATGAATCAAAACCGAAACATGTTGTGTTTTTTTATACCGCTGCACACAAGGCTTTTGAGCAATGGTTAAGAGACGATGTGAAAAAATATAACCTTGATTTAGAACCCGATTATCGTGCATGGGACAATCCTGTGGGAGGAAGTGATAACGGTTCTTTTGCAAAAGCCGGTGTTCCAATTCTCTGGTATCATACCGATGGTCACCCCGATTATCATCAGCCCACGGATGAACCTTCACGTATTAACTGGAACAAACTTATTGAAATTACCAAAGCATCTTATCTGAACGCTTGGAAAATGGCGAATGAGAAGAGTTATTAAAGACTTCTTTATACGCCCAAAACTATGTCAGCACTAATATTCAGAGTCTTGCTTATATTTCTTGCTACTTTCAATGTAGGTTCACTTTTGCCTGTAAGGTATTCACTTACTCTTGATGGTGATACTCCAATCAACTCCGATAATTTAGCCTGAGTTAATTTCATTTCATACATACGTAGTTTTATTACGTCCGCAAGTTTAGGCGTAGAGATGGGATAATATTTTTCTTCGTAATCTTCTACTAAACCGGAAAGGAGGTCCAGTTCAATATAATTTTTATCTGTTATCGGAGTTGTATCTTTTACTTGTTCCAGTAATTGATCTATACGTTCTAAAGTTGCTGTGTATTGTATTTCGTTTTTAATCATTTCAAATATTTTGTATGTCTTTTATTTTATCATATTGTACATGAGTGCCAATAAATCTTATATAAACAGTTTTAGATACAAATAAAATTATTACAATCAATCTGTAGTCATTACCTTTTATATTAAAAACATATCTTTTATTCCCTACATTACCTACTGAGTTGAATTGTTTTTTAATATCTGCAAAATTTTCCCATTCAGCATTTTTTACTCTTTTATACCACTCTTCTAGTGCAGTTTTAGCTTTAGGTTGTTTTGTGTAAAATGTAACTAATATTTTTTTTGATATTATCCTCAATTTTAATAAGTATTTATACAAAAGTATATATTTATATTTTGAAAAACAAAATTATATTTTGATTGATGAAATAAATGTATGGTTTTAATGATGACTATATATTAGCAATTACAAATCTCGTTTTGTACATTTGTCATTAAAAAATAATATTTCTACACCACTCAACATATTACAAAAATACTGGGGGTACACATCTTTCAGAGATACACAGGAAGAAATTATTCAGGCTGTGTTGCATGGAAATGATGTGTTGGCTTTATTGCCCACAGGTGGAGGAAAATCAGTTTGTTTTCAGGTTCCTGCGCTATTGTCGGATGGTATTTGTCTGGTGGTATCGCCGCTGATAGCTCTGATGAAAGATCAGGTGCAGCATCTGCAGGAAAAAGGGATTACTGCTGAAACAATTCATTCCGCATTGAGCAGAGAAGAGCTGGAAGATATTTTATACGAAGCGGGAAAAGGTAATATCAAATTTTTATACATTTCTCCTGAAAGGATTGATACGCCTTTGTTTCAGCAATTTATGGAGTCAGCCAATATATGTTTGATTGCTGTGGATGAAGCGCATTGTATATCGC
>JAEWWO010000194.1 GCA_023396345.1 Bacteroidota bacterium | reverse complement strand
ACAATCTATACTACAGCATAGGAGGCGGAGTAAGAACAAGAAATGAAAATCTGCAATTCGGTACCATAGAATTACGGATTAACTATTTTCCCAAGAAAATTGCTCATCAGAATCAATTCAGGATACTTATCAGATCTAATTTACGATTCAGATATAATTCAAGTTACGTAAACCGCCCGACATTTGTAGAATATAATTCTGATATCTACAATAATATATATTAATAATTTAGAATAATTACTTAATAATAATGACTCATAAAACAAAAGGTATAGTTTTAAAAAGTATTCACTATGGCGATACGAGTATTATTGTAAGTATATTTACAGAACTATTTGGTATTCAAAAATATATAGTAAAAGGAATCAGAAAATCAGGAAAAACGACTGCCAATAAAATTTCTTTTTTTCAACCGGCAGCTATTCTTGATTTGGAAGTATACAAAAATGATTTAAAGAATTTACAATTCATAAAAGAATATTCGTGGCATTACAGGTATCATAATCTGTATTTTGATGTAATTAAAAACGCCATAGCCACTTATATAATTGAACTTTTTCAAAACACAATCGGCGAATCAGAAGAAAATCCCGAACTGTATTATTTCTTGGAGAATTATTTAATCAATACAGATAAAACAGATAATAATTATCTGGCAAACGTACCCTTATACTTTACATTGGGAATATTAAATAATATTGGTTTTCAAATACATGGAGAATTTACTTCAACAAACAGTTTATTAGATTTACAAGAAGGAAAATTTGTTTCCATACTACCCAATCACCCTTTTTATCTTGAAAATGAAAAGGCAAAAATAACCTCAGAACTCCTCCATAACCCCGAAAATACATTCTCAGGCACTCCGGTTATGAATCGTAAAACACGCAGAGACCTTTTGAACTCTTATGAAATTTACTTTACTTTGCATATCGAAAATTTTAACAAACTCAAAAGTTTACCTATACTACAAACAGTTTTATAAGTCATGAAGAATTTAATACTTTCAGGTTTCACCTTATTTATTTTGGCATTCAATTTTGCAACAGCTCAGGTTACTACCGGCGTACAACAAGTAGCAGTAGTACGAGACACAGTATCTCCTACCGAAATTTCTACATCTACCATTGCCGACAATGCAAGCAAAGCAAACGAATCTACAATAGACGCAATGGTGAATACAGATGGTGGACGTGGCAAAACCAAAGATGCGGTAAGCGGGCTGGTAAATGGAAAATTCAGAAAAGACACTACTAAACTGTGGAATGCAGGAGGCTCTTTCTCTATTAACGCCTCTCAAACAACACTCGACAACTGGTCAGGAGGAGGAAGTAATTCATTCTCAGCCGTATCAGCTTTAAATCTTTATGCAGATTATCTGAAAAATAAAACATCCTGGAACAATTCTCTGAATGTACAATACGGATATCTGAATGCCAGTTCAAACAAAATAGGCGGCAGAAAAAATGTGGATCTGATTGATTTTGTTTCTATGTACGGTTATGCTATTACTCCAAAATTAGATTTCTCGGCTTTAGGAAGGGTGAGAACACAATTGTCTAAAAACTACACTTACGAAAAAGATGAAGAAGGCATTGAAAGAAAATCAGGATACTCTTCCCGTTTCTTTGCTCCTGCATACGTAACGCTTGCACCGGGTATTAATTACAGACCTGTAAAAGGATTAACCGTATTTCTTTCGCCCATAGCCGTGAGAGGCTTATTTGTAATGGATGATTCACTTTCCAATGCAGGTGCATTTGGTGTAGATCCGGGAGATAAATTTAATTTTCAGTTTGGTGCATACGCTAACATTACAGCCAAATTCAACATCACTAAAAATATTTTCTATGCAGGTAACTTAGAATTGTATAGTAACTATCTGCACAATCCTGAAAATATTTATATGTTTATGACCAATACACTGAATGCCAAAATCACAAAGGTGATTGCGCTGAACATCAATTACAACCTTGCCTATGATGATCTTTACAGACCGGTTGAAGGCAAAGGTCCGAGGTTACAGACACAGTCTATTTACGGACTGGGTATTCTGGTGAATTTCTAAGATTCAATTTTTCTGTTGAGATAGGAAGTATAATCTGCCATCTCTGCATTATATACCGTATCCATATAGGCAGAGCTGATAATAAAATCTGCTGTTGCAGCGCAGCATGCCATAGGTATATTCCAAACAACACCAAGACGCAGCAAAGCCTTAACATCACTATCGTGGGGCTGCGCTTCCATCGGATCCCAGAAGAAGATAACCACATCTATTTGTCCGGTAGCAATCATCGCACCTAATTGCTGGTCACCACCCAAAGGCCCGCTCATTACTCTGCGCACCTCTACTCCAAGCTCTTCTTCTATCATTTTTCCGGTTGTACCTGTGGCTATCAGACTGTGTTTTATTAAAATATCTTTATTCTCCTTCACCCAGTTTATCAGTTCGTCTTTCTTATGGTCATGCGCAACAAGTGCTATGTTTTTTCTCTGTTGAATTGTTCTGTATTTATTCATATAAAAATTTTAATCAAAATAAGGAATTATTTACCTGACTACATATGTAATTAAGATTAATTAATTGATAACTTACTGCTACCTGCATCATTCATAAACGGGATGTCGCTCAAAAGGATGCCTGTCATTAAATATATACCGATACGTAATCAATGTTCTGGAGCGTGTGCTGTTGAGACTTTCGTAGACCCGCAACATTTTAGGATTCCAGTCGCCGGTCCAACCCATTTCATATTCAGTATATTGCTTTTCTTTTTGAAGAATTTTTGAGGCTTCATAAAGCATAAATGAATCTATGCCTAATCGCTGATACCTGGGCACTACTGCATAGGCAATGCCTATAAAACGAGTGCAGATCTTTTTCCATTTCATCCACATCAATTTAATCTTCTGGAGCAGACCCAATTTACCATCAAAATGCTTAAAATACTGGTTGATATCAGGGATGTTTATCCACATAGCAATAGGCTCTTCTTTGTGATAAGTAAACCAGATAATTTTTTCATCAATCACGGGCTTTAAACTTTTAAAAAGTTTCATTACCTGTTCTTTGGTAATTTGCTTCCCTTCTTTATGCTGTGCATATGCCAGATTATACACAGTGGCAAAATCCTGCGCATGTTTTTCCAGATTTTTCACATCTATATACGACGCAGTGTATTCTTTCTTTGCCTTGATGTTTTCGTATCTGGTTAAAAACTTGGGATCCAGCTCTCTGTAAGGATCCAGTTCATAGTAATATTGTGTGTAATAATTTTTAAATCCATAGGTCTCAAAAAGTTGCTGATAATACGGCGGATTAAATGCCATACCATATATAGGTTCTTTATCAAAGCCTTCTATCAGCAATCCCCACCACTTATCTCTGTCTCCAAAATTAACAGGACCATCCATAGCTTCCGCACCATTCTCTATTAACCAATTCTTTGCCGTGTTTAACAGCAGATTAGCAGCTTCCTGATTATCAATACAATCAAAAAAACCTACACAACCTACCGGATAATCTGTACCGTTATTTTTATAACGGGGATAAAAATATGCCGCTATTCTTCCAATCAGATTATTGTCTTTTTTCAGAATCCATCTTTTGGCAATACCATTATCGCGATAGAATTTATTCTTTTCTTTATCAAAAACGCTTTTTATCTCATTATCCAGCGGCCTGATGTAATTAGGATTAATGCGGTTGATAATAGGACTAACCTCTAAAAACTGTTCTTCTGTATGTTTATCTGCTACTTCAATAATTTCCATTAAGTTCAAATAATTTTACTGTAAAGTTAATTTTTTTACGGCAATCTTTACCAAACGTTTGCTTTAAAACATATACGCACCCTATATTTTCATTAACTTCGTAGCAGTTTATAATTTAAATTAAGATTAATGAAAAAGTATGCTTTTGTTGTTTTAGTTGCTTCCTTATTATTTATTTCTTTTTCCGGATGTACACCTGCTAAAGTTTTAAATGAAGTAAAGATTTTTGAAACATTAAAAAATTCGCGCAGCAACAGTTCTTCTGCAGCAGTTGCATTGTCCAATGCGCTGAAAGCAAGCAACAGTAAACATTCCGAAGTTATAAAAATCCCAACCGGCAGATATGACTTTTACGAAGAAGGTGCTTTTACACGTGAATTATATATATCCAATCACGATCAGGACAATCCTAAAAAAGTAGCTTTTATCTTCGAGAATTTAAAAAATGTAACCATTGACGGACAAGGTTCTGCTTTTGTTTTTCACGGCAGAATGATTCCTATAGTTTTAATCAATTGTGAAAATGTTACGTTGAAAAACTTTTCTGTAGATTTTGAGTATCCGCATCTGCGTCAGCTGGAAATTTTATCGGTGAATAAAGATGCAGATGAATTAACAGCCTCTATATACCCTACCGGAAATTATTCAGTTAAAGATAAAAAATTGTTCATCGAAGGCGAAGGTTACAGTTATACGCCCGGTCTTTCAATGGCTTTCAGGGCTGATAAAAGATTAACGTATATCAGACGTGATGTAGCCTTTAACCCAAAAGAAGTATCAGAAGTTAGCTCCAATACTTTTAAGATAAAAGGCTGGGACCAAATTGCATTAACATCGCCGGGAGAACGTTATGCTTTGAGAACCTACTATCGTCCCACACCGGGAATTGTAATTGATTTCTGTAAAAACACAAAACTGGAAAATGTTACCGTACATTACTCCGAAGGAATGGGCTTAATAGCGCAGATGAGCGAGAATATTACTTTGAATAAGTTTTCTGTGAAACTAAAAGGCGATACTGATTCGCGCTATTTTACCACTCAGGCTGATGCTACACACTTCTCTGCCTGCAAGGGGCTCATTCTCTCTGAAAACGGCATATACGAAGGCATGGCAGATGATGCAATTAATGTACACGGCACCTATTTAAAAATTATTAAAAGGATTGACAACCGTACGGTTCAGGCACGCTATATGCATCCGCAGGCATATGGTTTCTTGTGGGGTGAAATTGGCGATGAAGTACAGATGATTGAATCTGAAAAAATGGAAAGCATTGATAATTCACACAACAAAATTGCAGCCATTAAAACGGTAGACAAGCATACAGCATTTGGTGCTAAAGTTTATGAAATTACTTTTGAAAAAGATATTCCGGCAGTGATTTCAGAGCAGGGAAAATATGCAGTGGAGAATCTCACCTGGACACCGGAAGTAATTTTCCGGAATAATATTGTACGCAACAATCGGGCAAGAGGAGCATTGTTCAGTACACCTAAAAAAGTTGTGGTAGAAAATAATTTATTTGACCATACACACGGCACGGCTATCCTGCTTTGCGGCGATGCGAATGGATGGTATGAAAC
>JAEWWO010000126.1 GCA_023396345.1 Bacteroidota bacterium | reverse complement strand
CATTCTCTTTAATCAGTTCAACTATAAATCTTCTTATAAAGATAAAAACGGCTTTCTCTATTTTGGCGGAATAAAAGGGCTTATAAAATTCAATCCTGATTTTTTCTCAACAGATACATTTCAACCTCCTTTATACATAACGAGTGTACACTTAACCAACGGCACTGAACTAAATATTAAAAAATCAGAGCCGGTATATTTAAATCACGATCAGGCTTCATTCAATATCAATTTCGCAGCACTCGAGTATACTTCACCCAAAAGCATACAGTATGCTTATAAGCTGGAAGGCTCAGATTACAACTGGGATACATTGCAGACAAACAGAACAGTCTATTACAACAATCTTCCCCATGGCAATTATATTTTCAATGTCACATCTACAAATGCAGCAGGTAAATGGACAGACAATTTGCAGCAAATGCATATTATTATTCGTTCACCTTTTTATAAATCTACACTTGCTTACATCTTTTATATTACAGCGGTTTTAATTACGACGTTTCTAATCATTCACTTTGTGAGAGAAAGAACAAGAGAGAAAATCAGACAAAAAAATGCTATTAAAAAAATTGAAGACGAAAAGAAAATATATGAAGCAAAAATTGATTTCTTTACTCAGGTAGCACATGAAATAAGAACGCCGCTTACTTTAATAAAAGGACCTTTGGAAAAAATTATCAGAAGCGAAGAGCTCCCGTTAAAGCTCGAAAAGAATGTGCGTATTATGGAAAGAAACACAAATCGCTTATTAGATTTGACCAACGATTTGCTCAACTTCAGAGAAAGTGAAACATCCAGATTTTCTCTTAACTTTAAAAATGTAAATTTCACCAAACTGACAGAAGAATTGATTATGAGATTTCAAAATGCATTCGACAGTAAAAATATTCAATTAAACTTTACTGCAACCAATCATAATATAATGATTGCGGCAGACGAAGAAGCGCTTACAAAAATCATCAGCAATCTTCTTAATAATGCGGTAAAATACGGAGAAAGTAAAGTTGATATTTTTATTTCTGATGAAGATAAAAATCTAGTTATAGCAAAAATATATAATGACGGAAAAACTATCCCTGATGAATTAACAGATAAAATTTTTGAACCATTCTTCAGATACCGCAATACCAAGGAGCCCGGCACGGGCATTGGGCTGGCATTAGCCCGCTCGCTGACGGAATTACATGGAGGAAGTCTTACGTATGATGGTTCAAACGGGATTAATTCTTTCACCTTACAATTACCAAACAAACTCTAAAGCATGGGTAATATTTTATTGATAGATGACAACGAAGATTTACTGGAATTTCTGACAGATGATTTACAGGAAGTGTATACTGTTTTCACAGCTGTGAACGGAAAAAAAGCTTTGCAGGTTTTAGACAATGAACACATTGATGTAATTGTATGCGACATTATGATGCCCGAAATGGATGGAATGGAATTTTGTGAAATTGTAAAATCCAATGTAGAGTTTAATCATATACCTTTTATATTCTTAACCGCTAAAAACACCATCGAATCTAAGATTAAGGGTTTAAATCTTGAAGCTGAAGCGTATATAGAAAAACCTTTTTCACCGGAGTATCTGCGTGCACAAATAGCAAGTCTGTTAAAAAACAGGAGTAAGCTGAAAGAGCATTTTATCAACTCACCTCTTACACATATCAACAGTATAGCGAATTCCAGACACGACGAACAGTTTCTTGAAAATCTCAATAAAGTAATTATCGAGAATCTATCCAATACAGAACTGGATGTATCTCATCTGGCAACACTCATGAATATGAGCAGACCTACACTCTACCGAAAAATTAAAACAATTTCAAATCTTACTCCTAACGAAATTATTAACCTTACACGACTCAAACAGGCTGCAATTATTATGAAACAAGAGGGAGCAAGAATTAATGAAGTATATGCTATTGTTGGCTATCATAGCCCTACACATTTTACCAGAAACTTTCAAAAGCAGTTTAATATGTCACCTGCCGATTATATGAAATCAGGAAAAGATATGTTATAAGCTTTACTTTTTCTCTTTCATTTATTTTTTATTTCTTATATTGTTTTAAAAAACAGATGAAATATAACAGCATAACTTTTGGAGAGATATTATTTGATGTGGTTGGTGATATTAAAAAAGAAGGAGGCGCGCCATTTAACGTAGCCTATCATCTGCAACAACTGGGATTAAATACCGCAATGATAACCAGAGTGGGAAATAATACAGACGGAAAAGCACTGGAAGACTTTATGACAGCCAAAGGTGTAACTACAGCGTTTTTACAAAAAGATGAAGAACATATAACCGGACTGGCAGTAGCAACAAAAAACTCAGTGGGAGATATGGAGTATGACATTGTGCAACCAGCAGCTTGGGATTTTATTCAGCATACAATACAACAACAGGAAATTATTAAACAAGCTGATTATTTTGTTTTCGGAAGTTTATCCTCACGCAACGAGGAAACAAAAAAAACCTTACTTCATTTGGTTCAAAATGCGCAGCAGTGCGTGTTTGACATTAATATGCGTCCACCATTCATAGACAAAACAACTATCGAAGTTTTACTCAACTATACACATATCCTTAAAATGAACGAAGAAGAATATCACACTGTTTGTAACTGGAATGAGATAGACACAAACAACACGTCCGATGCGCTGCAAAACATTTGCGACACTTATAAACTATCTACTTTAATCGTTACACGCGGCAGTAACGGAGCTTTGCTTTATCATGAAAATAAACTGTATGAACATGCCGGATTTAAGGTAGAAGTTAAAGATACTATCGGCAGTGGCGATGCTTTTATTGCAGGTTTTTTGTATGCACAACATAAGAAATATTCACCGGAAGACGCCCTACAGTTTGCTTCTCAAATGGGTGCATTCATGGCAACACAAACAGGAGGCACGCCCGTTTACAATAAGAATGATATTATGCAAATTGGCAATGAATTAAAGTAAACATAATTACAACACCATCATATCATTCTCTTCCTGACTGCCATATTCACTTTTAGGAGAAGGCAAAGTACTGATAACAGAGTCTTTTAAAACAATTAAAGAAGAGCTCGAATATAAACCTATACGATTGCCGGAATACGTGTAATCTATCAGTGTAATTTTAATTTCCTTACCAATCATCAGTTCTATATAACTGCCATATCTTATCAGCCGGAAGAAAAACTTCTTTTCTTTGGGAATAGGAAAATTATTGGTCTGTAAGTTATTAAACACAAAGTTTGATCTGTTGTCTTTTTCATTCAATCCCCAGGCACGCAACTGAACAATTCCGTTTTGTATATCAAATGATATAAAGTATCCATTGGCATCATCATCCATATCGGAAACAATTCCCAGCTTACCCATTCCGGTTACTTCTATTACACCCTCCCATATAAAATCCTTTGCAGGTTTTTCAAAACTGTAAATTTCGTATCCGCTTTTAGCACCACATGTCCAGATATTATTTTCATTCTCAAATGTGGATGTATCGTTTTTCATCAATTGCTTTACTTCGCCAAAATCCTTTTGTGGTATGGTTTTGCGCACAATCTTATCCCATACATGATAACTTTTTAAAATCAGTCTTCCTCTTTCATCTACGTCCAGTTCCTTTGGCGGCGGCATCGTACGATATTGATTTATCTGTCCTGCATAATAAAAATTATACAATAAAATTCTGCCATCCTCTTCTTCTATAATTCTTGCAGCATAGTTTCCCTGTGGCAATAAAACATCTGCATGAAAAGAATGATATTCGCCTCTAAACTCAGGAGCAAACCAGTAACGAACTTTTATATCCTCTCTGATTGACCCAATGAGATAGTAATTTCCTTTTAAATAAAATACACACGGACATTCTACATCGTCATACACCATAGGATGTATTAATGGCGGCAAAGCTTCTACATTATTCTCATTCACCTTCATCAAACCCACACATCCTCTTCTTGAAACCGGTCCTTTATTTACGCGCATGCATATCAGAAAATAAACTTCATCATTATAGTCGTATCTGAAAGGATCGCGGAAGCTCAACCATTGACGGTCATTTACTTCCAGCGTTTCATAATAGCTTCCTTTAGGTTCAAACGGATAAATATTATTTTCTACTTTTTCCCAGCTATACAAATCATCAGAAACCGCAAGACCTATACGCGAAACAATACCTCTGTCTTTTCTTTGCAAGCCGGTATAGTACATTTCAAATTTTCCATTCACTTCACATACATGCATAGTCCACAACATATCATCATCCCATTCGCCCGGATCGCCTACAAATATCGCATTCTTGACTCTTTTCCACGATAAGCCATCCGTAGAAACAGCATGTGCGATATAATCGTGATTAGGAATTATCAAATGAAATAAATGATAAGTATCTTTATGCTTAATTACTGTAATATCCCCTATTTCCCAGTCACTAAATCCCGATCCTGAATACATATAATAATATTGATTGTTATTAATAAAACAATTGCTAATTCAAGCATACAGCCGTGTTCAGCAATGCCACAAAAATAAACAATTCAAATCTTAATGCCTTTTTAAATGACTGTTGAACAAATATTTTAACTTAAAATACAAAAATAAAATTAGGTGTAAAAACATAATACTTATTTGCCTAATAGCGGATTAAATATTTTTTTGTACTTTTCCATAGTATTTCATACTACCAAACAGAAGTATTTACAACTTCTTTATAAAAAACACTTGAATCTAAATAATACTTATGGAAGATATATATATACAGCTTTTCAGCCCTCACGGACTGATCAGATATAACAATGCAGAAATAGGAAGAGATAAAGATACCGGCGGACAGGTAAAATATGTGCTCGAATTGATGGAAGCTCTTTCTCTGCATCCGCAGGTAAGAAAAGTAGATTTATTCACAAGGCTTATAAAAGACAAGCGTGTTTCTCCGGACTACGCAGAACCCATAGAAATCGTTAACGATAAAGCCAGAATAGTGCGCATACCCTGTGGTGGCGGCACTTACAGACACAAGGAACAATTATGGCCATACTTGAATGAATTTATTGACAAGACCATCCGGTTTATAGAAAAACAAAATGATTTCCCTTCTGTAGTGCACGGACATTATGCCGATGGAAATTATATAGCCGGAGAAATCAGTAAAATTTTTAGCGTTCCTTATATTGCTACAGGACATTCTTTAGGAAGAAATAAAAAAAGAATTTTGCTGAACGACGGATGGGATGAAAAGAAAATAAACGAAAAGTTTCACATCGAAAGACGCATTGTTGAAGAAGAAAAATCCTTGCAGGAAGCACATGCAATTATTGTGAGCACACATCACGAAATATCCTCTCAGTACGATTTATATACAAACAAAAAAAATGCAAATTTCACAGTAATACCCCCGGGCATAAATGCCGATATTTTTTATCCTTTCTATAAACCGGAAATGCCTTCTTTTGAAATGAGCAGCGAACAAGAGCAGGCGCTATACCGCGTGAACTCTGAGATTGAGCGTTTTCTTTTCAAACCGGAAAAACCTTTAATTCTTTCCATTGGCAGAGCAGATAAAAGAAAAAATTTTGAAACCATCATCTCTGCATACGGACAGGATAAGGAACTGCAGGCAATGGCTAACCTCGCTATATTTGCAGGTGTACGCAAAGACATTACACAAATGCCGGCGGATGAACAGGAGATACTAACCAATTTGCTTTTGTTGATGGATAAATACGATCTGTATGGCAAAATGGCGATTCCTAAAAAGAATGACCCTGCCTATGAAGTACCCGAAATCTACAGAATTGCAGCACGAAAAAAAGGTGTGTTTGTAAACGCCACTCCGGGTGAAAACTTTGGATTAACCATTGTGGAAGCCGCTTCCTGCGGACTTCCTGTTGTTGCTTCACCTACAGGAGGACCAAAAGAAATAATCACAAACGCCGACAACGGAATACTTGTAGATGTAACCGATACAAAACAAATATCAGATGCACTTAAGAAGATTGTTGCAGACACTACACTTTGGGAAAAATTTTCTGCCAACGGCATTAAAGCGGCTCGCGAAAATTATACATGGAAAGCTCATGCAGAAAAGTATATGGAAGTAACTGGAGAGTTACTTAATGCCAGCAACGAAGTAAGTAAAAAAGACTCATCTAATTCATGGGGCAAAAAACTGGTGACAACCAACATTGCACTTATCTCGGATTTAGACGGTACGCTGGTTGACGAAGAGGAAGCAAAGGGATTGAAAGAATTAAAACAATGGATTGAAAAAGAAAAAATAATTTTCGGGATATCCAGCGGAAGAAATAAAGAACTTACCAAACAGGCATTGAAAGATTATGAGCTACCCGAACCGGATGTATTAATCTGTTCGGCAGGTACAGAAATTTATTACACAAAAAAATTCATAGCTGATAAAGGATGGGAAAATCATATCAATCATCAGTGGAAAAGAAAAGAACTGGAAGAGGCTTTAAAAAATTATTCTAAAATAAAACCACAGGAAGAGGCTGCGCAATGGGAGTATAAATTAAGTTTCTATGTAACGCAATCTTTTAACGAGGATGATCTGGCAGACCTGCATAAATATCTGGATGATAAAAAACTTCGTGCGCAAATATTTCTTACCGACAATAAGTACTTAGACATTGTACCGGTAAGAGCAGGCAAAGGAAATGCGGTAAGGTATCTAAGTTACAAATGGCAGATACCTCTTGAAAACATTATAACTTCGGGAAATGGAGGCAATGATATCAGTATGCTTCGCGGAAGTTCCAAAGGCATTGTTGTGGCTAATCACAGTCCGGAACTGAACATCCTTAAAAAAAGTAAAGATGTGTACTTTGCGAAAAAAAATATTGCAGAAGGTGTGCTTGAGGGCATACTGCATTATTATCCTAACATAAAAAAGGAATAAGAATATCTTCTGATGTTTATCAAAAAAAAAGAAACTCTCTAAAAACTTTCTTTTGTCATTCTGATTGAATCCCGACTTTTCAGGAGGAGTGAAAAATCTATTGTTGTTCAATATTTCAGAAATTGTAGATTCCTCATACCGATAGCTATCGATATTGGAATGACAACCTTTTTAGACAGCCTCTTTTCTTGCTATGAAGTTGTTTTAAATTTCCTTAGATAGTTTTACGCGCGTTGCATCAATAGAAATATTACAACAATGCATAAAAGCACCATACGTGTGTTATCAAAAAAAATTCAAACAACTCTATAAATAGTTTGTTATTTATTTCAATCTTTTCAATTTCTTCAAATCCTGTGCTGACGCTTCTTTCAGGCTGATGGCAAAGCCTCCTGCCGCAGCCATCCATTGTTTTAATTTACTTTTATTATTCACAAGCACTTTGTAAATTTTATAACTCTTTGGGTTATTTCTGTAATGTGCATCTTTGCCGTCTTCGTAAATCGTTGCTACATAATATTGTCCGGGATTAAGATAAGCAAAATCAAGGTTTAGCGTTCTGGGCGTTTCATTGTTTACACCTCCCACAAACCAGTTTTCTGTTCCTTTTGCTTTGCGGGCAATTACCACTTGTTCACCGGGTTCAGCACTGAGTATTTTAGTATCATCCCAATCCACTGCTACGTCTTTTATAAATTGAAATGCATCTAATTTTTTTTCGTAATGTTCCGGTAAGTCAGCAGCCATTTGCAGAGGACTGTACAGGGTTACATACAATGCCAGTTGATTACAAAGTGTTGAATTTACCCATGAATTATTATTTGCATTTAATTTACTTATATCATTTTCAAATATGCCCGGCGTATAATCAACAGGCCCGCCCATTAAGCGCGTAAAGGGTAAAACCGTAGCATGATAAGGTTTGCTGCCGCCAAAAGCCTGATACTCAGTACCTCTTACAGATTCCTGTGCGAGCAGGTTCGGATAAGTTCTGTGCAGTCCTGTCATGTGTACAGCTTCATGTGCATTCAACATTATTTTATGTTTTGCCGCTTTTTCTATTACATGATTGTAATGATTAACCATTGTTTGTCCGTAATGATATTCGCCTCGTGGAATAATATCGCCCACATAGCCCGTTTTCACTGCGGTATAGCCATATTTATTCATAAATCTGAAAGCCGTATCCAGATGTCTTTCGTAGTTGGGCATAGAAGAAGATGTCTCATGGTGCATCTGTAATCTTACGCCTTTAGCGTGTGCATATTCATTCAGTTTTGCAACATCAAAATCAGGATAGGGTGTTACAAAATCAAAAACATATTCCTTGGTTTTTCCAAACCAGTCTTCCCATCCCACATTCCAGCCTTCTACCAGCACCTGATCAAAGCCATGCTTAGCTGCAAAGTCAATATATTTTTTTACATTATCATTATTAGCTCCGTGATAGCCGTTGGGTTTAGCTTTTGAATAATCAGTTTCTCCCAGTTTTACACTTGGCAGATTGGTATATGCCCAACTGCTTTTTCCTGTAATCATTTCCCACCAAACGCCTACATACTTAACGGGTTTTATCCAGGAAACATCTTTTATTTTACTCGGTTCATTCAGATTTAATATTAATTTAGAAGAAAGAATATCCCGTGCATCATCGCTCACAACAATGGTTCTCCATGGCGTATGCAGAGGAGTTTGCATGTAGCCTTTATC
>JAEWWO010000087.1 GCA_023396345.1 Bacteroidota bacterium | reverse complement strand
GGGCAGATGTGTATCATAAAATGGGAGGCTTGTATACTTACTTTTTTGCCCACCAGGAAGAAATAGATTTCTGCTGGCGTTTGCAACGCGAAGGATATAGAGTGATGTATTGCGGAGCCTCTGAAATTTATCATGTAGGCGGCGGCACGCTTCCTAAGGGGCAATACAGAAAAACCTATCTGAATTTCAGAAATAATCTTATCATGCTTTCCCGCAATCTGAATCAGAAGGAAAAATACTGGAAACTTTTTGTCCGTTTGATACTTGATGGTGTGTTTGCTGTAAAGTCATTGTTTGAAGGAGATTTTGCCTCAATAAAAGCGGTTTTCTTTGCGCATATGGATTTTTACAGATGGTCTTTTTCTAAAGAAAATATTACAAAAGACAAAAGACTGCCTTTTGCAGAACTGAAAGGAGGCGTAAACAAATCGGTGGTATATGAGCATTTTGTAAAGGGTAAAAAATATTTTTCTGAAATTAGAGACATTTAAATTTTGAATTTGATAACAGTTGCTTATTTTTGTACAGTAATATTTAAATTATATGGCACATCATCCTACTGAAGAAAACTTAGATGAAAAAGAACGTCAGGAACTTTTAGAATCCGATTTTCGTTATAATCGTGTTACTTCTTCACGTTTCTTGTTTTATATTAGTGTATTTGCACTGGTAGCATTTTTATTTGCGGGCTGTTTTCAGTTGTATAAGAACCGCTACAAAGGCAAACCGGATATAGAAATACAGTCCAGCACAAAATATACGCCTGAGTATAAATAATTTTTGTAAAAATATTTTGGCGATTGAACTAATATTTTTATTTTTGCACTCCCAAAAGAAATTTAGTTCTTTTATTTAAGCGGAAGTAGCTCATTTGGTAGAGCACAACCTTGCCAAGGTTGGGGTGGCCGGTTCGAGCCCGGTCTTCCGCTCTTAGGAAACTTCCTGCATTTGGTGCAGGATTTTTTTTAAGGCCGCCCTGGTGGTGGAACTGGTAGACACGCAGGACTTAAAATCCTGTGGGCAGCAATGTCCGTGCGGGTTCAATTCCCGCCTGGGGCACAGGTAAAACCCTTGTAAACAGTCTGTTTACGAGGGTTTTTTTTTAAATACATTATATAACTAACCTTACAAATTCTATTGCGTGTATTTGTTCATAAAATATTAGTTAACCTAATATACAATGTTTTAAATTTACTGTAGTAAAATTAAAGATGGTACAGATGTTAGTTATGACGTATGTGTGGAATATATAACGATTTATTTCTAATAGCCTACATTCCTTCTTTCAAAAAAGAAAGAAACCTTTTCCAGGAATTGTAGTCGGCTTCGAATCTGTACGCGGGCGAGCTGAATACAGTAAATCCGTGAGGTGCGCCTCCGTAGCTGACCATCTCGTTGGGTATTTTAGCTGCTTCCAGTTCTGCGGCTAATTTAGCGAAATCCTGCATGGTAATATTAGCATCTGCTGTACCGTGAAAAACAATTATTTTCCCTTTTGTATTGGCATAGCTTTGTCCGTCGGGCGTACCCAAGCCTCCGTGAAACGTAGCATAACCTTTTATATCGGCTCCGGATCTTGCCAGCTCAAGTGCAGCAGCACCGCCGAAGCAATAACCCATTGCAAAAATATCTTTAGTATCGGCTCCTTCTTTTTTTGCGGCTGTCAATGCTGCATTCATTATTGCGCGCATTTTTGTTCTGTCTTTATATAATTCACCTGTATGTTGTGCTTTGTCTTTATTCTCTGTAGGACGAATTCCTTTGCCGAACAAATCTGCAGCAAATACCTGAAATCCTTCTCTGGCAAGCATTTCAGCACGTATCACTTCATAATCGGTCAATCCGTCCCAGTCGTGTAAGATTAAAACAAGCGGAGCATTTTTAGCATCTTTGATTAAAGGCTGAATAAAATAACCTTCAAAAACTTCATTGCCCGCATGATAGGTTACGTGCTTTCCTTGTTGGGCATCAATGTAATTTGCTGTAAAGAGTGTAACTATAAATAATAAAAGAGTGCGCATGAATAAATGTTTTGGTTAAGTTTTATTCTTACCCACAAAAAATAAGCCATTTGATTGAAAGCATCGGCTAACGCTGATACTTAATTGCGCTAAATTTATCTATCAGGTTAAGCACAAAATCATTAGCCGGATAGCAGGTGAGTGTTTCTTTCAATGCTTCTACATCATCGGTTGCAGTGTTCAAAGTGCTGCCAATGTAAATATATTTTTCATCGGTCAATACACAGGTATTATCTCCGTGTGCTTCATTTTTTTCTATTAATATCCTGTTTTTGTTTGCTTGTAAACTCGTCAAAGCCTTAGTTACACGCAGGTTGTAGCTTTCCTTATCCGATTTAAAACATGTACTGTTTTCACAACCGGAACACTTTCCTGCAAAGCAAAGTTCTGTACATAAATTATATTCTTTAATCAGTTCATAAAGTTTATTTCTTGCTTTGTCTCTGTTATAAAATACTGCTGCCGGCAGACTGCTTCTGTTAAACTTTCCTACACCTAATCGCAAATAAGATTGCGCATCTTCATAAAAGAATAAACCATATTTCGGTTCGTAATGCTTGGCTGCGTAGTTATATTTAGGCCATATTTTTTTTATTTCAAGAATCTCTGTAATCATGGCTATCAGTTCCGTTGCACAGGGCTGATGTTCTATATAGAAAATCTCGCGCATAAAATCCTGTCTTCTTTTATCAGGTCTGTTTCCTGTAAAATGAGAGAGCACACGTTTTCTGAGATTTTTTGCCTTGCCGATATAAATAATTTTTTTATACTTGTTCCTGAAATAATAAACACCGGGAGCGGAAGGTAGTTTGTCAAAATCTTTTTTATCTACATTGGGAGGAAGTAATTGTTCTCTTGATCCTTTTTTCAACATAGCGGGAATTATCTTTTCCTTGTCATTTTGCAAAAGCATTTCGAACAAAGCCACGGTTGCCCTTGCATCTCCGCCTGCACGGTGTCTGTTGCTGATTTTTATATCAAGATTATTACAAAGTTTTCCCAGGCTGTAACTGTACATACCCGGAAATATTTTCCGCGACATGCGTACTGTGCAAAGCTTTGTTACATGCAGGTTGTAGCCATATTTGCTCAAATGATAGTGCAGAAAAGAATAATCAAAATTTACACTATGCGCTACAAAAACTTTTCCCGTTAATAAGTTGTAAATATTATGGGCTATGTCTGCAAATGGAGGAGCATCATCGACCATTTCATTGGTGATTCCTGTTAATGCTTCAATATATCTTGGAATGGTTTGCTGAGGATTGATGAGGGTTTCGTATTTGCCTGTAACTTTTTCTCCATCATGAATATATATAGCAATTTCGGTGATGTCGCTGCTCGCAGCATTACCGCCGGTAGTTTCAATATCTACAATTGCATATTCCATTTTTATTATAACTGCTTTTCGGTTAAATAACGCCAGTATCTTTTGGGAAGAAACTGCGTATGCAATTTTAAGTTTTTTCTTTCTTTAATGTTTGTACTGGCATAATAATCTTTCCATAAACTATTATACAGCATTTCCGGTTCGGCTACCACTGATTCCGGAAGTGCTTCGCTTTTTTTGTAGGTGACTCTCTCATCAAACGACAATTGCATTTCTTCTACCGAATGTAAATTGTAATACAATCCGTAATTTCTTTTTTTGTCGTAAATTATCCATTGCTGATCGGCAAAACGATTTTTGAAATGAGAGCTGAGCAGAGGCAGTATATTGTGATCGGGCTCTATTTCTGCAAAAAAGATATTGTTTTTTGTTTGCTGAAACCTGATGAATCCTTTCATTCTGTGCTGTTCATGTTGTGTTTTTCTTGCTGCTTTGTTTACGGCTAAAATATGTTCATTGCCATAATTGGTATAAACTATTTTTTTTGTGCTGAAAAAATAACAAATACAATCAAATAACTCCTGATAGGCTGTTGGTAATTCTGATAAAAAGCAGCAGTATATTTTCAGCATCCATTCTTCTGATAATTTTTTTTCCAGACCACTCCACACACGCATCGCTTTGGCATTATCGGAATAAATAATTATTTCATCATTAATAAGAGAAGGCGTGTGTAACCGGGCAGGCAACACTTTTACATGCTGTGCTTTTTTATCGAAATATTCAAACACACAACATAAAAATCCGCGTAAAGTATTATCAAAAATATAGGTCATTGAAAAAGGCTCAGTTGTTTTGAAATAGTTGATTTATACTTGCTGTTGCCATTGTGTAAAATTGCTTGTTTAATGTGTAGCGCATCTGGGTTGTTTAAGCGGAAAGGCGTGTCTGCACAAACAATAAAATGTCGTGCACGATTATAAGAGATGCCAATTTTTTTTAACTGATCTATACGCAGTTTTCCGAATTTCCTTGCCTGTATTATTTTCTTTGCAGACATAACGCCGATGCCCGGCACACGCAGTATTAAAGAATAATCAGCAGTATTTACATCAACAGGAAACTGTTGCAGGTTGCGCAATGCCCATCCCAGTTTGGGATCAATATCTACATCAAGATTTGGATGATGATCGTTTAAAATTTCCCGTATATCAAATTTATAAAAGCGCAAAAGCCAGTCGGTTTGATATAATCTGTTTTCCCGTAAAAGTGGCGGCTGGCTTCCGATTGCGGGCAGACGACTGTCGTTGTTCACCGGTAGGTAGCCGGAATAATACACACGTTTAAGTGCATAAGTTTTATAGAACTCGCTGGCAGTGTACATGATGTCCTTATCTGTTTCAGGAGTAGCACCAATCACCATTTGTGTACTTTGTCCGGCAGGTACAAACTTTGGTGTGTGTTTTATGAGTTTTCTTTCGTCTTTAAAAGTGATGAGTTTATTTTGTATAAGCGATAATTCTTTCCTTACTTCTGAATGCGATTTTTCGGGAGCAAGCATTTTTAATCCTGCTTCGGTAGGCATCTCAAGATTAATGCTCATGCGGTCTGCATACAATCCTGCTTCCGTTACCAGCTCTTCACTTGCGCCGGGAATTGTTTTTAAATGAATGTATCCGTTAAATCTTTCTTCCAGACGCAGGCGTTTCACTATGCGTAGCAGTCGCTCCATTGTATAATCTGCATTTTTAAAAATACCCGAGCTTAAAAACAAGCCTTCTATATAATTTCTTCTGTAGAAATTCATAGTCAGTTCTACTACTTCATCAACCGTGAAAGCTGCACGTTTGGTATCGTTGCTGCGGCGCGATGTACAAAAAGCACAATCGTATATGCAGAAGTTGGTAAGCAATATTTTCAGCAACGAAACACATCTGCCATCTTCGGTAAATGTGTGGCAAATGCCTGATACTGCGCCATTACCCAGACCTTTGTTATGATTTTCTCTTTTGCTTCCACTGGATGAGCAGGATATATCATACTTGGCTGCGGCTGATAAAATTTGTAATTTTTCTCTGATTCTTTCCGACATATCTTAAGTCATTTGCTAACAAAATTAGCTAATAAAAACTAAATAATGCTAAAAATATTGGCAAAAATATTTTAGCAGGTTATTATGTAATATTGCAAAACTTAAATCAGATATATGAAAACATTTTTGCAGATACTTAAATATTGCGCCTTATTAATTGTTTATTATCTGGCAGCGTCTGTTGTTGCATACGGCTTTTACGCTGTATTAAGCTTTTTCGTGTATGGACGTGTTGTTACAGGTCTCACAAATAACAATCAGTTGCTTATGTCTGTGATGTATATGCTGAATATTGTTTTTCTGATTGTACTGTTTCGTCAAAATCAGCCTGCTTTTTTAAAAGCTTTTCGTAAACCTGCAGCTAATGTAATTTTGAATAACTTTTATGGATTAGTAGCAACAGTAATATTTATCAGTATTTTGTATGGTATCTTATTTTTATTAACAGATATACAGTTTGCATTTAAAGGGGCGGCTTTCGCTACATTGCTTCAATGGTTTGTAATGTTATACTTTGCTGCAATGATTGAAGAGGTGCTTTGCCGAAATTTAATGTTAGACAGATTGATTGACGAAAAAGGCTACAATCCTTTAGCCGTGCTGTTTGTAAGCTCCCTGTTGTTTTCTTTGCTGCATTTGTTTAATGATAATTTCTCCGTTGTACCGTTTATAAATATTTTGCTGGTAGGAATTATATTGGGAATTATTTATTTGAAATATAAAAATATATATCTTGTAACAGCCATTCATTTTTTCTGGAATTATATTACCGGTTTAATATTGGGCAGTCATGTAAGCGGTATTGCTATGCCATCTGTATTTACTTACAAATTATCTGGCAGTGAGCTTATCAGTGGCGGAGGTTTTGGCATTGAAGGTTCCGTGATATTAGTGATATTACAAGTGATAGTGATAGTTGTATATACTCCGTTTCTTATTCATCTCCATAAAGATTATCGTCAAAGAGTGCGAGCGACGGAAGTTTAGCTATGATTTTTTAAGTTTTGTTATTAACTTGCACATCATTATTATGCTAACAAAAAGAATTATACCTTGTCTGGATATTAAAGATGGAAGAACCGTTAAGGGTATCAATTTCGTTGAGTTGCGCGATGCCGGCGATCCTGTTGAATTAGGAAAACTGTATGCAGAACAGGGTGCAGATGAACTGGTGTTTTTAGACATTACTGCAACTGTTGAGAAAAGAAAAACCCTGAGCGAACTCGTAAATAAAATTGCACACAACATTAATATTCCTTTTACTGTAGGTGGCGGTATATCATCGGTGGAAGATGTAAGTGTGTTACTGCAAAACGGTGCGGATAAAATTTCTGTGAATAGTTCAGCAGTTAAAAATCCTCAGCTTATCAATGATCTTGCTAAGGAATTTGGCAGCCAGTGTGTGGTACTCGCTATTGATACAAAGAAAGAAGAGGATGGCGAATGGTATGTGTACCTGAACGGAGGAAGATTAAAAACCGACATCAAATGCAAAGCGTGGGCAAATCAGGCAGTGGATTTGGGAGCCGGAGAAATATTGTTGACTTCCATGAATCATGACGGCACAAAGCAGGGTTTTGCATTGGATATTACGGGTGATTTATCGCAGCAATTAAACGTTCCTATTATTGCCAGTGGCGGCGGCGGAACCTGTGAACATTTTGCCGATGTTTTTCTGAAAGCGAATGCTGATGCGGCTTTGGCAGCCAGTATTTTTCATTATAAAGAAATTGAAATTAACGAATTAAAAAAATATTTAAAAGATAAAAATATAGCGGTGAGATTAGAGGAGAGAGGATAGTGGATAGTGGATAGTTGAAAATTGAAAATGGAAAGTTGATAATGTGATAATATGTCAATGTGATAATTTATTTTTAGTCTCAATCTCAATCTCAACCTCAACCTCAACCTTAACCTAAAACTTAACACTCAAAACCTACAACTTAAAAGATGGATATAAATTTTTCAAAATATACGGATGGTTTGGTTCCTGCTATTGTACAGGATGCAGACAGCAAAGTGGTGCTGATGCTGGGTTTTATGAATCAGGAAGCTGTTGATAAAACTACAGAATCCGGAAAAGTGACTTTTTACAGCAGAACTAAAAATCGTTTGTGGACAAAAGGAGAGGAGAGTGGTAACTTTCTTTTGCTGAAAGAAATAAAAACAGATTGCGATAAGGATACGCTTTTAATTAAAGCAGAACCTCTTGGACCTGTTTGCCACACCGGAGCCGACACTTGCTGGGGAGAAGAAAACATACAAGCAGATTTCTTATCTTATCTGGAGTCGGTTATTGAAGGCAGAAAAACGCAGGATGCTGATAAATCTTACGTAGCAAGTCTGTTTAAAAAAGGAACAAATAAGATTGCACAAAAAGTTGGAGAAGAAGCTGTTGAGTTGGTGATAGAAGCAAAGGACAATAATGATGATCTGTTTCTGAACGAAGCTGCTGATTTACTTTTCCATTATCTTATACTTTTGAATCAAAAAGGTTTTCGTTTGAATGATGTGATTGGTATTTTGAAAGGAAGACATAAGTAACTTTTTCTCTGCGTAACAATTTCGTAACATTCCATTCATATTCAGGTAATATTAATAGTCTTTTTTTGCAAAAAAATTAAAGGAATGCAAAAAAAGATTTTTATATTTTTATTTCAGTCGTTATTTATTTCATTTATAGTTAATGGTCAGTTTCAGAGTGCTGTGGTATCAGGGAATCTGACTGACGGACAGGGAATGTCTTTACCCGGAGCAACGGTAAAATTATTACCCGGCAACAGATATACGGTTGCTGATGAATATGGCAATTTTGTTTTTCTTGATGTGCAACCCGGCGACTACACTTTGCAGGTAGAATATATCGGATATGAAAATATTCAAAGAAAAATCAATGTTTTACCCGGAATGACTACTAAAGTAGATATCAATATTAATGATGATGACTCTGAAACTCTAAAAGAAGTCGTTGTTATTGGCGACAGATTGCGCGGTCAGGCAAGAGCATTAAATCAACAAAAGAATAAAGTAAATATTACCAATATTATTTCTTCGGATCAGGTGGGTCGTTTTCCTGATGCAAACATTGGTGATGCTTTAAAGAGAGTGCCGGGTGTAACAATGCAAAACGATCAGGGAGAAGCCAGAAATATTATTGTACGTGGTTTAGCACCCGAGCTGAATTCAGTAACACTAAACGGAGACAGAATCCCTTCCGCAGAAGGAGATAACCGAAGAGTACAAATGGATTTGATTCCCGCAGATATGGTACAAACCATAGAAGTAAATAAAACACTTACATCCGACATGGATGCTGATGCCATCGGAGGCTCTGTAAACCTTATTACAAGAGCTGCGCCGGGCGGACAGCGGATTTCAGCAACACTCTCTGGCGGATATAATCCAATTAGAAATAAACCATTATATAACGGTGGTCTGGTTTACGGAAACAGATTTTTTAATAATAAACTGGGCATGGTATTGAGTGGTTCTTATAACTACAACGATTATGGTTCTGATAACGTAGAAGCTGTATGGACAAAAGATGATTATGATAATATATATCCTGATGAAATGGACATTAGAAAGTATGATGTAAAGCGTGTAAGACGTAGTATTGCCGGAGCTTTTGATTATACTATAAACGCCAAGAATCGTCTCACTTTAAATACTATGTATAATTGGCGCGATGATTTTGAAAACAGATACAGAGCCAGATACAGAAATATAGATCCTCAATACGATGATATTGCTAATCCAAGTCTGATTACAGGTTTTTCAGGAAGGATAAGAAGACAGACAAAAGGAGGTATAAGCGGGAGAAATCAGAATCGCAGACTGGAATCTCAGAATGTATTTAATTTGTCTTTGAAAGGTGATCATATACTTGGTGAGTATATAGATATGGACTGGGGTGTGAGCTATTCAAGAGCTGAAGAAGCAAGACCCAATGAACGCTATATTGAATATGAAGGAAGAGGCTTTTCTTTTTCTCCTGATTTCGGTCCTGAATCTGAACCAATGTTTAATATGCTGAATACAGAAGATTTGAGTAAATACAATCTAAATGAAATCAGCGACAGTCATAACAATACTCATGAATCTGAAATGACCGGAAAAATTAATTTCAGAATGCCCCTTTCATATATTCCTGATCAAAAAGGAAGACTTCGCTTAGGAGCAAGAGTAAGAATGAAAGACAAAGAGCGTATAAACGGATATAATATTTATGAGCCAATCGGTTCAGAATACAATACTATGGACCTGATGCAATTGGTTAATTGGGAAGGTAAAGGATGGTCACCTTCTGAAAAGTATGTGCCGGGCAGATTTGTGAGTGCAAAGCAATTAGGAGAGTTTGACTTATACAATCCTTCTTTATTTACTACATCTACTGTACCTGCCGAGTATCTTGCATTAAACTATTTAGCCAATGAAAATATTTATGCAATGTATCTAAGACATGATCAGGATTTTAATGATAAACTTTCCATGAATATAGGGCTAAGATTAGAGCATACAAATATTGATTATACCGGAAA
>JAEWWO010000080.1 GCA_023396345.1 Bacteroidota bacterium | reverse complement strand
ATCATTCCCTGCAACACCAACGTTGCGTTTGTTTTAAATTCTTCAGAAACATTGCCCAATGCCAGCGTGCGCGTAATATCAGTAGTACCTTCAAGATATTGTCCTCCCGAGTCTATTAAAATACTTCCGTCGTTGGTCACCTCTTTACTTCCTTCCTTTTTGGCTGAGTAATGCACAATAGCACCATTGCCTTTGAAACCTATTATGCTTCCAAAACTTTCACCTACAAAGCTTTCCTGTTCGGCTCTGAAGCTGCGCAGTTTTTCTCCGATACTAAATTCATCCATTGATTCTTTACCTGCATTGTGTGTGAGCCAGTACAGGAAATTTACCATTGCCACTCCATCTTTTACCATTACCTTTCTGAAACCTTCCAGCTCGGTACTGTTTTTTTGTGCCTTCATCAAATTACCCGGAACCGCAGCTTCTATAATTTGATTTTTATCTTTTAAAGCATTAACAACAGACTGATTGGTATTGGGTGAGAGTAATACTTTCTGATTGGTCAGGTTTTTTAAAGAAGAAAAGAAATCTTCATAAGGCATCACTTTCACTTTTGCTGTTTCAAGTTGCTCAAGAGCATTATCTTCCAGCTTTTCTTTATCTACAAACAGTACTGTATCTTGTTCTGTAAGCAAAATATAACCGAGAAAAACAGGATTGCATTGTACATCACTTCCTCTCAGATTCAATGTCCACGCCACATCATCAAGGCTGGATATAATATGAGCTGTGCCTCCATTCTCCTTAACTTTCGCTCTTATGTCATCAAGTTTTTCTATAGTTGATTTTCCTGCAAGTTCTACAGGATGCGTGAATACCGGATTTTTCTTTGTTTGCGTTTTTCTGTTTGTCCACACTTCCTGCAACAAAGGCGTATCTACGATTTCGATATTTTTTGAAGAAAGTTTTCGCTCTAAATTTTTCCAGTTACTTTACGATGTTGCCAATGCGTTTACAGCAACTTTACCGCCTTCGTTCACTTGTTGTTTTATCCAGTCTATGTAATTGGGCGTACCTTCTACGCCATCCTTCATCAATTCAATTCCTGAACCTTCCAGTTCAACAGGAGCCTGCACAAAATATCTTCCATCAGTCCAGAGAGCAGCCTTACTTTGTGTAACCACTACAAATCCGGCAGAACCTGTAAAACCCGACAGCCAAGCTCTTTCCTGCCATTCTTCAGGCAGGTATTCGCTCATATGCGGATCGGCTGAAAAGACAATAAATGCATCAATATTCTGTTGTTTCATTTTCTCCTGTAAAAGAGAAATTTTTTCTTTGGAAGTCATAACTAAAATTAAAATAAATGAGGTGTGAAGTTATGAATTTAAATTGACTAATAGTATCTGAAATCGTATGCATTTTAGCCAGCAGACTTAACTGTAGAAGCCTTTATCTTTTTGGCTTCTTTACTATTGGTTTTTCTGATGGTTTTTATTTCTTTATCAATATTTTCAATACCCAATTGTTTTGCCAGTGTACGTACATTCTTATAACAAGCTATTTTATAATGCGTGGCACGATTCAAAGAACAAAGCAATCCCATTTCTTTTATATCTTTATTAATACGCTTATTGGTGATATCTACAATATTCTGCAACATCTCCTGCATCACAGAATCTGTGGTACTTCCGGGATTTATCTTCTGCTCGGCTAAGTATGCCTGAATGCCCTCTTTTGACTTCTGCGCATTACTGATAAATTTCTGAAAGCGTTTTTCCGCACTTTTATCATTGAAAATATATCTTATTCTGTCAACGATTTCGCAGGTTTGTTTTTCAATTGCATACAGGTTTTTGAATTCTATTTCAAAAAGATCTTTTAATGTTTTCATGTGTCATGCTATTTTGTAATATAAGTATCAATAACGCAAAAATCAGACCTTAATCGATTCGTTCTCATAGCATAATTATTTCTCTACAGCGATCATCATCAACCTGAATAATAATAAGTTTATCCGGTAAAGGAATTACAAATATTTATTTTTTTTTACCTTGCGGGCAAATTACTTTTTTATTTAAACTATTAAAGACGATCGGCGATGAATGATAATATACACTACAGAATTTCTCCCTTAGACAAAATAGCAGAGCCTGTAAATAAGTTTTTACACAGAGATTATTCTGTCGGGCTGGTATTAATTCTAAGCGTGATTGCCGCGTTGATATGGGCTAACAGTCCTTACGGCGAATCCTATCATCATTTATGGCATACTGAAGCAGGAGTAAATATTGGCACTTTCAATTTTAAACAACCTTTACACATCTGGATTAATGATGGATTAATGGCTGTTTTCTTCTTCGTAATTGGTCTGGAATTAAAAAGAGAATTTATGGCCGGTGAGCTTTCTACTTTTAGAAAAGCACTGCTGCCAATGGGAGCAGCTATTGGCGGAATGTTGATTCCGGCGCTGATTTATGTAGCGTTCAACTACGGACAGCCTTCTATCTCCGGTTGGGGAATACCCATGGCAACTGATATTGCTTTTGCACTGGCGCTGCTCACAGTTGCAGGCAAGCATATTCCGCTTGCTTTGAAAGTATTTCTGTCTGCACTTGCCGTAGCCGATGATATGGGAGCGGTACTCGTTATTGCTTTTTTCTACACAGCCAAAATCTCCTGGGTTGCGCTCGCAATGGGCTTTGTGCTGCTGGGCGTAATGGTGGTGATGAATTATTTGGGCTTCAGAAGAGCATGGATTTATTGTCTCGTGGGCATAGGTGTATGGTTGTTTTTCTTTTACTCCGGAATACATGCTACTATTGCGGGTGTACTCACAGGCTTTACCATACCTGCACGTACTAAGATTGATGAAAAAGGATATTCTATCACCCTGAACCGACTGATTGATCAGTTTGATAAGGAAATTCCTTTGAACAGCACACTTACCACTGCCAATCAGCATGTGATTATTGAACAAATAAAATCCGTAAGCAGTGCGGCTGAAACACCTCTTCAGAAGCTGGAGCACAATCTGCATTTCTGGGTAATGTTCATCATCTTGCCTTTATTTGCCTTTTCCAATGCCGGACTGCATCTATCTGCCGACTTCTTTAAAGACGGAATTAATGATATTATGCTGGGTGTTTTCTTTGGTTTACTGGTGGGAAAAATTGTAGGCATTACACTTTTCACTTATATATTGGTGAAATTAAAACTGGCAGATTTACCGCTTGGTGTAAACTTTAAACACGTTTTTGGCGTAAGTATATTAGGAGCCGTAGGATTTACGATGTCATTATTTATAAGTAATCTGGCATTTACCACTCCGCATATGATTGAATCGGCTAAATATGCTATAC
>JAEWWO010000067.1 GCA_023396345.1 Bacteroidota bacterium | reverse complement strand
GATGATTTGCTTAGCATCATTCATGAAGAGTTTATGCCTGAATTAATTGGAAATGCTTACAAATATCATTTTCCTACAAGAACTGTAATTAACGATAATAATAAGTTCAACGAAACAAAAGATAATTATGCATTGGCTGATTTTAATATTCCATTCTGGTATCTGAAAGAAGATTATAAACTCAACAGTGAAATAACGGCGGGTCTCAAATGGTCTAATTTCAACGATGTAAGACTTGAAAAAAGAACAAAAGCATTTATTGAACAAATGATGCTGATGATCAGAAATAAAATATTGCTGAACAATGGTTCTCTGGAGAAAGCTGAAATTATCTGGTTGTATCCTTCCAGTATGGAAAGCCATCGTTTAAACTTTTTCAGAAGTCAGCTTCAGAAATACAAAACAGATTATTTTACAAAAGATACTAAAATAAATACACTTACTGAATCTATTGCTCCTTACTGGGGATATGCAGAGTCTTCTTCTGATAAACCCATATTGAATATAGACATAGGTGGCGGAACTACAGACGCTGTGGTGTTTTTAGACAATCAACCGGTTTTGCTTACTTCATTTCACTTTGCCTCCAGTGCCATATTTGGCGATGGATACAACGATAATGGCAGAAACGGTTTTATAGCTAAATACGAAGATCGTATTATTAATAGTCTTGAAAGTACAGGACAACAGAAATTATCAAGCATTTACAAATCGCTGAAAGCCAAGAGCAACAACAGTATTGAGTTGATAGAATTTTTCTTTTCTCTGGAAGATAACACGGAGCTGAAAGAAAATAATATCTCTATTTCCTTTAGTGAAATGCTGATAAAAGATGAAAATCTGAAAATTGTATTTCTTATTTTCTACATGGCTATTATTTATCACTTATCAAAAACTATGCGTATAAAAGGGTTGGAAAGACCGCGCTATATTACTTTCAGCGGTAATGGCTCCAAGCTGTTGAATGTACTTACGTTTGGTTCAGATATGCATAGTCTTAAAGAATTGACGAATATTATTTTTAATGAAATATACGAAGTGGAGGAACAAGAAAATGTTCAGCAAATTGAATTGATACTGGAAGACAGACCAAAGGAAATATCCAGCAAGGGGGCATTGAAAATGAAGACTGATGTTGAAGGAATGAATAAAATTGAAGATAAAATAAAAGTTACATTATCCGGTACATCTGATAATATACTTCTGCCTGAAAGTTCTTTACAATATGCACGAATTACGGATGAAGAGGTTGTAAATTCTGTATTAATGGAAACAAATATTTTCTTTGATAAGTTCTTTAAATGGAACGGACAATATGGTTTCTATAAGAATTTTGGGGTTAATCCTGCGGTAATTGAAAAGAGTAAAATTCTTGTACGCGAAGATTTAAAAACATACCTGAAAGATGGAATTAATGCACGTTTGAAAAACATCATTAATAAAAATGAAGATATAGAAGAAACATTATTCTTTTATCCGTTGATTGGTGTGCTGAACAAACTGGCTTATAAAATATCAAATGAATAAATAAAAAACGTATGACTATAGCAATTATTATTGTTTTGGTATTAACGATAGCAGCACTTGTTTATCTGTATCTCGAAGGGAAAAAGGAAGCTGAAAGACTTAATAAAAAAATAGATGTGCTGAATCAAATCTTTGAAGATAAGGATTCAAAAATTAAATCTTTGCAGAAGCAGATAGAAACAAACAAAAAAGAGATTGCAAATTTGTCGAAGGAACTTGCTGCACAAAAAGAAGAATGGAATAAAAAAACCGTACTTGAAAATTTTGCAAAGGAAAAGAAACAGATAAAAGAAATGAAACCGAAGAAAATATATTTTGTAAAACCTATTGAAAATGGATTCCCTGTTGAGTTACAGGCTACAGATGTACAAGGTACTGTTTATTTAGTTGATATAAATGAGGACGAAAAAACGGCTGTTTATTTTGTGCATACCGAGGGGGCGAATGTTTCAGAGATTGTGAGACGCAGTGAGATTTATTTGAAACCCGGCTGTATTGAGCAGAATTTTCCCGATAAAGAAACCACTGATATAATTACGGAAACGCCCGGTACGCTTACGCTTGAAGACAATAAATGGATTATAAAAGAAAAGGCTGTAATCAGATATGAATAACGCAGAAATTTTAGAATGGATTATTGTAATTGTAAGTATACTTATTCAGTTGAAAGTATATTCCGATGTGAAAAGAAAAATTTCTTATTACGAGAATATGTTTATGCGGGTAGGGGATTTAGGGGTTGGCAGTTACTATGTTTCTGACAACGATTTGTTGGGCGATGCTAAAACTGCTTTAATAGATTTGGGGGTGTACTATATGGAGCATTCAAAAGATTATTATGATAAAAAACAACAAAATAGTCAGCGTGCACCTTTTGAAAATTATGCTTTAAAAAATCTGAACACCGTGGAGCTAATTGTTCAAAAAGCAAACACGAATTATTATGTTTCTAAAATAATTAATGTTGTAAATTTTTATCTTTTCAAAAATAAAGGATATGCATCTGACTATGCAATATTTAAAGATATCATAGAAAGAGAATCTACAATAATTAAGAAAGAAGCGTTTAGGAATTTATTTCTTCCTGTATTTATTGGTATACTCGGTGCCGTGCTTGCCATAGCAGCAGTTTTTTTGGTAGGAAATAATATTTCTTTATCAAGAGCATTGGCATCTGCACCTGCTATGTTTGCTATATTTTCCGGTATGCTTTTTTCTTTGTTGCTATATATAAAATATGGCAAAGCCGATGTGATACACGATAGTTATAAATCAGGCTTATACAGCTTTATTCAAAAAGAATTATTGCCTTATCTTAATAATAACCTGAATACTTCTTTTGTAGCTATTCAGAAAAATCTGAAGACATTAAATTCAGATTTTGAAAGAAACATGGTAACGCTGCAAACGTTGATAGATAAAAACTTTGAAACGCTTAGGGTTCAGAGTGAAATTCTTTCTAAGATTGAAGGCACGGACAATGTACAGTTTGCGAAGGCTAATGTAATGGTATTGCAGGAGCTGCAAATAACCACCGACAGATTTTCTGAATTCGGAAGATATATGGATACGGTAAATCACATGCTACAACAATCCAGAGAGTATACCGATAAAATTAATGAGATGATTGCCCGTACAGATAATTTCAATAATCTGGGCGAACATATTTTACAAACTTTCCGTCATAATCAACAATTGATTGATTTTCTACAGCAGCATTATAATGCGCTGGATCATAGCCGTCAGATGATTTATAACTCTGTAGGTAAGGTAAATACTACGCTTGATGAATCATTGGATAATCTAAAAATATTTACACAGGCTAAAATTCAGGAAATTCAAAAACTGATTGATCATGAACTTGAACTCATTAAATATGAAAATGAGCAAAAATCAAATCAGAAAGAAAATCCTCAACTAAGCAGCCTGACTACAGAAATTCAAAAGCTCAACGCATTGCTGGAAGAAAAACGTAATCAGCCTACAGATAAGAAGTCCGGTGAATCAAGTATTTTCAGAGATTTATTTGGGAAGAAATAAAGAAAGGCTTGATGATACATTTCTTATTGGGTGGTGTCCTCACCACCCAATAGTTAGATTATTTGTCCCACTTATCAACCACCCGTAAACTCTTTAGGGAATTTATCTTTAATCAAATTCAGGCTGAAACCGTGTTCCAGCCAACATTTGGCACCGTCAAGTACAGTGGTAAATCCGCCCGTTGTATCCATTAATTTCGCTAACAGTGCATCGTCTTTCTCTGCAAAACCGTAATTGTGTATTACAACGTATGTAGCATTTCCATCTTTAGATGCTTTGAATGTGAAATCTACATTCTCTTCCGGTTCGCCCCAAACCATGGATATCAGCTCATTTGGTATAATCTTATTTACTTTTACTTTAGAAGAAACTCCGTACATTTCCCATTTCCAAGTGGCGGTTTTTCCTTCTTCAAGATTGCCTGAAGAATGTGTAAACCAAAATTTGGTAGTATGTTCCGGATTAATAAAAGCTTGAAACACTTCTGTCACAGGCTTTCTTATAAGCATTTGAGTAATAGATTTTATTTCTTTCATATTATTTTATTTTAAAGGAATAATGTTTTACATCTTCTTCTTCACCACCTGCTTTTCTGTAAAAGTTACAGGCATGCGTATCTTCCGAAAGAGCCGGAACAAATATTTCTTTATATCCTTGTTGACTGCAAAAATCCAACAGGCAATCTATTAATTTATTGCCGATTCCTTTACGCTGTAAACTTTGTTTCACTGCTATATCGTAAATAAGTACTTCTGATTTTTCAGTATATAACGACGGTAATATATGCGCTGTAAGTCCGCCGATTATTTGATTATCCTGTTCCGCAACTAAAAAAAGAAGACGTTCATCTTTTAGTAAATTATCAATATATACAAAAGAAATGTTGTCGCTTTCTGTCTCAAAAACTTCATTATACAATTTACGTAATTGCAACAACGCTTCTCTGTCTTCTTTGTTAAGCTTTCTTATTTTCATTTATTTCCTTTACTTTGAATTGTATCATTTCTTTTATCAGTGATAAAGGTAGTTTTTCCTCAACAGGAAATTGTACAGAACCTTTTCCCTGTTTGTATTTGCTTAATTCTTTTTCAAATGCTTTGTGCGCGTTAGGTGTAGCATATAAACCTATATGATTTTTATATCCTGCAAAATATACAAGCGGTTTGTTGTTGAGCTTGTAAGAAGGCATTTTGTATGCAAAAGATTCTTCAGCATCCGGGGCTGCTTTTTTTATACAAGCTCTTATCAAAGATAAATGCTTTTGTACAGGTTCGGAAAAATTTTCTATATAAACATCAACTTCATTTTTCATCTGTGAGATAGTTTTAAAATCCAGATTCTCTTTAACCAACGCTGCTTTTAATTTTGGCAAAGAAGAAGGACCGATGCCATGTAATTGCAGTATTTCAGCTTCTGAAAATTCAGATAGTTGTTTTGCTGTGCGAATATTTTTGTTCTCTAATACACGCATAACAGGAGCAGACAAACCGGCATATAATCCGGTGGATGGTTTTCGCTTTCTTTCACAAACAGGACAGGTATTACAATTGCCGGATTTGTAATACCTGTGTTCTTCTTTACAAATTCTTAATTCTTTCAAAGAAATCAATGAGGTTTTACTTTTGCAGGATCGTCATAATTTACCATCCAGGCTATTCCGAATTTATCAATCCACATACCGAAATAAGCTCCCCAGAATGTATCAGCCAAAGGCATGATTACTTCGCCACCTGCGGACAGTTCACTAAAAATTCGCTCCGCTTCTTCACGACTTTCCGTGTTTACAGAAAGAGAAAAATTATTTCCTTTTACATACTCGGGTTGCATTTCTCCGCCATCACTTCCCATCAGAACAGTTTCTTCACTAATTTGTAATGATACGTGCATAACTTTGTCTTTATCTTCTTCAGCAATAGGTTTGGCGCCTTCCTCTATCGGCATATCACCAAAACGATTGATATACATAAACTCAGTATTAAATACCGATTTGTAGAAGTTAAAAGCTTCTTCGCAATTACCGTCGAAAGTGAGGTATACATTTAATTGTGGCATATGTTTTAATTTTAAATTGAAATTATTATCAAAAATAAATTATTTATCTGATTGATTAACTATTAGATTCTGCATACTTTTTAAAGTTATCTAGAATTAATTGCCAGCCCTGACGTTGCATTTCTGCATCGTTGTTTTCTTCAACTTCAAATATCTGTGTGACTTTTGTTGTGTTTTCATCTGCTGCTTCAAAAAGAACCTGCACTTTTCGGTTATCATCAAGATGATATTCGATGCGTTCGTTGGGTACAATTTTATCAAACGTACCTGCAAAATCAAAGCCGGCGCTACCATCTTTAGCTTCCATACGATAAGTGAATTTTCCACTTGTAGCAAGATTATCCTCCGCATGCGGACAATGCCATTCATCCGTAGCAAAGTTCCATTTTGTTATGTGCTCGGGAGAATTAAAATATTCCCATACTTTTTCTACGGGTTGCGAAATCGTTGTTTCAATTTTTATCGTTTGCATATTTTCTTTTTTTAAAAATAACTTTACAGACTTCAGCTTGTAAAGCCATTTGAAATATTTATTTATGAAGCTGTTTGTTCATGATAATTAACCATCCACGGAGTGCCAAATTTGTCTATGAAGCTTCCGTAATAATCGCCCCAAAACTGATCCTGCATAGGCATTTCCACTTCTCCTCCTTCGGATAGTTCATTGAAAATTCTGTCCGCTTCTTCACGTGAATCAGGGTGCACGCTTATATAAGAATTGATGCCTTTTGAAAAAGGTTTGCCCATGCCCGGCATTGTATCGCTGCCCATTAATGTTTCATCGCCAACTTTAATAGCAACATGCATTACTCTGTTCTTAAATTCATCCGGCAGAGGAGGCATGTCTTCAGATGGCGGTAAATCACCAAATTTCATAACGTTGTTTTCAACAAATTCAGTCTGAAATACTTTTTTGTAAAAGTTAAAAGCTTCTTCGCATTGTCCGTCGAAGTTTAGATAAGGATTTAGTTTCATAATATTGAGGTTAAGTTTAATGTTGAGGTTTACTTGATTGATTCATGTACCATATAGGATTCGAGTTTGGAGATTTTACCGCCTGTAATTGTGTAGACATCAGCAAAATGAGAAGTTTCTTCTTTCCCGTTTCGCTCTGTAATGATTGTACCCGCTCCGATAACTGTATCTCCTTCTGCAATCAGATATCTTACCGTTTGATTAATGACTTTATCCGGACCTCCGTTGTTAAAGAAATTCTGTAGATTTTCTTTGCCTACAATATCTTCCATGCCAAAGCCCGGCCAGTTGACACGAATATTGTCGTCAACTACTTTGTAAGCTTTTTCATCATTTACAAACAAATTGTCGATAAACTGTTTTGCAATTTCTTTATTATTCATTGTTTTTAATTATTTAATGATTCTTTTATTTCATTGAATGAAAGCCTATCGTGTTACCTTCTGTATCAGTAGCTATAGTGCAGAAGCCAAATTCACCCAACGACATTTTCTTTTGGCAGACTTTGCCTCCCGCCGCTTCAACACGACTTTCTTCCTCTGCGCAATCATCACTTCCGAAATATATAATTACATTACTGCCTCCGGGTTTAGCGCCTTCCATTTTTACCAATGTGCCGGGAGCACCGTAAACGCTCATTTCTCCGGGAAAGGAGAGGATTTGCATTTGATTATCTGTTGGGTCTGACAATTGAGTAAGTTCTGTTTGCAAAACTTCTTCGTAGAATTTTCTGGCTCTGTTCATGTTATCTACATAAATTTCGAACCATACGATTGGGTTTGATTTTCTTTGATTCATAGTTTTATAATTTTTTAATTTAAGTGCAAATTAATCCGTCTTTATATATTTTTACTTGCCATAAGACAAGAAAAATTATTCCTCACAATTTTCATTCATTTGCAGAGAACGCTGCATTTGTTCTTCCGGAGATACATCTTCAGTATGTACAGCAAGCGGATAAAAGTTTTTTGCATAATATAAATCTTGGGTTGGTTTATAAAGCAAATTACACAAGGTTGCCAACTTATATTTGTCTTACGACAAGAAATAGAGCAATCAAAAAGAGATAAAATTTCATTCAATAATAAAGATATCTCCGTAATCAAAAAAAGATATTGAATAATATATCCAATATCTTTTTAGTAATTTAAAGAAAATAATTATTTATTTAGAAGCTTTTAAATTTAATTTTAAATTAACTTCTTTATTGATGAATTTATCTTTTATAGAAGGATCGCTTTGATAATTTACATTCCATTGCGTTCTGTCAATATTAAATTCGCTGTTTGCAGTTAGTGCATTATTCTGTACTGATACGTTGGCGGGAATGCTGATGTTGTGCGTTTGATCTTTCATAGTAAAATTGCCGCTTACCAAATGTGTGGCGTCTTTGAATTTTTGTTTGTCAGTATCTGTAGCAGGAGTTACACTTGTAATTACGAATTTTGCTTCAGGATATTTTTCTACTTCAAAAAAATCTGCACTTTTTAAATGGCCTTCCAGTTGTCCTTTTTTTTCTGCATCAGTTAGATCTGCATTGCTTATAGAATTCATATCTATTACAAATTCTCCACCTGTGATTTGATTGTCTGTATTTACATTCACAAATCCATTTTTAATATTGATAGTTCCGTTGTGTCCGTTGCCTACGGGTTTAGAGCCAATCCATTCAATAGAAGATTCAGCAGCATTCACCTGATAAGCATCGCCCTGAGCTGTAGCAGAATCCACAGATACTGCATCTGAAACTTCCGTTTCATGCGCATCTGGGCTGTTGTTGCAGCCTGCTAAAGCTATCAATAAAGCAGCGGGGGCAAATAGTAGTTTTCTCATAAATTTTATATTTTAGGTTAATTATCAAAGCTATTGTAGTTTTAATATATGTATTGCAAAATAAATGTTATTCTTACTCATGAAATTTCTTTATATCAACAGTATAGAAGATTATTTTTTATTTACTATTTATGTTGAAGAAATAATGATGATGGAAAGTAAAGCTTTAGTATTAAAAAATAATTAATATTAATTCGTCCTTGTTAATTGCATTAAATTTTTATTTATCTTTCCTGTAAATATGTAAACTATGATTGCACTAATAATTATTGTAGCATTAATCGTCATCTTTCTTTTGTACGGAGTGGGTATCTACAAC
>JAEWWO010000109.1 GCA_023396345.1 Bacteroidota bacterium | reverse complement strand
TCTTTTTTCTCTGTTGCTGAATATATCTCCTCCAATAGCTCTGCCCGGCAACACATCACATAAATTTCCTTCCGAGGCTACCCATCCCTTTTTTCTTGCCTCACCTTTTGTGATATAATAATCAGGCAATACGCCATTCTTCTTTAAATAATCAACTACTACGTCTTCAGCGGTTAAATCATCAATATCTTTATTATTGTGATTGCGTGTATTTTGATTCGTGTTTTTGTTGTTGACAGAATAATCAATAGCAGGTGTTTCTGTAACCCTCTCATTTACAACATTATCTTTGTTTTTAAATACCAACAGAAAGATAATTACAAGCAGCAAAGCTACAATGGTTAGAAACTTAATATTATTATTTTTCATTTCGGCTATTCCTCTTTCTTATCCAAAAAATATTTAGCAGCAAGCTCATAGCCTTTCATTCCCAGCCCGGCAATAGTGCCTGCGCATTTGGCTGAAACGTGTGAGATTTTTCTGAATTCCTCTCTCGCTGCTACGTTGCTGATGTGTACCTCTATTACAGGTGTATTCACCGAAGCAATGGCATCGCCCAAAGCAACGGAAGTGTGTGTATATCCGCCGGGATTAAGAATGATACCGTCATAATCAAATCCTTTCTCCTGAATGGCATTAATAAGCTCACCTTCCACATTCGATTGAAAATAGAAAAATTCAACTTCGGGAAACGTGGCTTTCAAATCCTTATAGAAGTCTTCAAAGCTTTTGCTGCCGTATATTTCAGGTTCTCTCTTTCCAAGCAGATTCAGATTGGGTCCGTTGATTATAGCAATTTTTTTCATTTGTAAAAATGATTTTATAAGATGTAAAAATAATTCATTTGAAGTGAAAAGAAGGTTTTCACTATTACTTAATTTTCAAATTTCATAATTCATCAATTTCTGATATAGATAATTAAAACCTTCAATTTATGACAACAGTTGCTACGTTAGCCACCTTCTATGGTTCGGTCTCGCCTCGGGCGAGATGAGCTCGCGAAAGAAGCATAGAAGGTGGCTAACGTAGCAACGAAGCCCGCCGGCTTGAGGCATATATTTGAATTAAAAAGAAAAGAAGTGTTTGAAGAATATATTTAAAGAAAAAATATTAATTTCTCAACAACTATTCTTCAACTTCTTTAAGCAAAAAATAAATATGAGCAACTTATCAAATTACCCTCTTTTTTTGTTATTTTGTGCGATTAAAATAAATTCTAATAAAACAGCGTTCAACAATCAGAAAACAGACAAATTTAATGAAACAATTATTTTTATCCTTTGTTGCAATTTTTATGACTTTTACGTTTGCAGCAACAACCACTTTTGCACAGCAAAAAGATGCTGCCAGAGCTAAACAATGGGCAGACAGTGTGTTTAAAACATTATCTAAAGATCAGCGTATTGCACAATTAATGGTTTTGAGAGAAAGCGGTCCTGCCAACGCTGGCACCATTTTTACAGGTGAAATCAATCGTCTGATTGACAAATACAATATCGGTGCTATTTGTCTGTTTCAGGGCGAGCCGGTAGAACAGGCTATTGCCATGAATCAGTTTAACAGACGCTCCAAAACACCTTTGATGGTTGCCATTGACGGAGAAATGGGTTTGGGAATGCGCATGAAAACTGTAAAAAAGTTCCCTGACCAACTGACTATGGGTGCCATGAGCAACAGAGATATTGTATATGAAGTAGGTAAAGCTATGGGCGAACAATGTCTGCGTATGGGTATTCACGTGAACTACGCTCCGGTTATTGATATTAATAATAATGCAAACAACCCTGTAATCGGTTATCGCTCTTTTGGAGAAGATAAGTACAAAGTAGCAGAGTTTGGTATTGCTATCGCTAAAGGAATGGAAGATTTGGGTGTAATGGCTTCAGCCAAGCACTTTCCCGGGCACGGAGATGTTGCGGTAGACTCTCACCACGATCTTCCGGTTATCAACAAAACACTTGCGGAACTGGATACGCTTGAGTTATATCCGTTTAGAAAAATATTTGAAGCAGGTATTGGAAGCGTAATGGTTGCGCATTTATCGATTCCTACAATTGAGAAAACACCTAACCTGGCAAGCTCTCTTTCTAAAAACTTTGTAACAGGTTTATTGAGAGATAAAATGGGTTATCAGGGAATCTCTTTTACAGATGCGCTGGAAATGCAGGGTGTGGCAAAATTTTTTCCGCAAGGCGAAATCTCTGCGCAGTCTTTGATTGCCGGTAACGATATGCTTTGTCTTCCCGGTGATATTGAAAACTCAATCAGTAAAATTAAAAAAGCTATCAGACAAAGAAAGTTAAGCTGGGACGATATAGACGAAAGAGTGAAAAAAGTGCTGGAAGCTAAGTATATCTTCGGTTCTGCACATCAGGGTATTATTGATACCACCAACATTGTAGCCGATTTGAATAAAGATGTAAACAGATTAAGAGATGCTGTTGCCCGCGAAGCGATTACTACGGTAGTACTTGACAATAAAAATCTCCTGAATCTTAAAGGTAAGAAAATTGCTTATGTTGCAATTGGTCAGACACAAAGAAGTGAACTTACCGGCAAACTGTTTGAAAACGAAAAAGCAGACATCATTAATGTTGAATTGAATATTGATGAAAATGGCTATCAGCGTGCATTAGAAGCCATCAATAAAAATAACTACGACGAAATTATAGTTGGTTTACACGGCTATAACAAAGGTCCGGCAAGAAATTTTGGCATAAGCAATAAGGCTATTGAACTCGCCAATGCAATTAAAGCAAAAAATGAGAACACATTGCTGATGACATTTGGCAATCCTTATGCTATTAAAAATTTCTCTGACTGGAATAATATTATTTCTGTTTATGAAGATGATGATATTTTTCAGAATGTAGCCTATGATTTATTGTCTGGAAAAACAGGCACCAAAGGTACATTGCCTGTAACTGTTTCTGACCGTTTTCAATATGGTACCGGAATATTATTCAATACAGAAGATTTAGTACAAAAACCTCAGGGTTATGACTTTTCCAAAATAGATTCTCTGGCCAATGACGGTATAGCAAAAGGAGCTTATCCGGGTTGCAGAGTGTTGGTAGCGAAAGATGGCGAAATCATTTACAATCAATCTTACGGATATCTGGATCAGAACAAACAACATCCGGTTACTGAACAATCTATTTACGATCTGGCATCTGTAACAAAAACATCCGCCACTACTGTCTCTATCATGAAACTGTATGAAGAGGGAAAAGTAGATTTAGACAAAACGCTTGGCGATTATTTACCATGGACAAGAAAATCTGATAAAGCAAATCTTACAGTAAGAGATGTTTTACTACATCAGGCAGGACTTGTATCTTTTATTCCTTTTTACAGAGCAACCATTGACGAAAAAACGGGAACTCCTTTAAGAAAATACTATCGCAATCATTACAACAGATCGCACAGAGTAATTGTAGGTAAAGATTTGTATTTGAAAAACAGTTATGTAGAAGACATGTACGATATTATCTTAAAGAGCAAATTAGGTCCGAAAGATAAATATGTATATAGCGATAATGATTTCATTTTCTTAGGCAAAATCGTTGAGCAGGTTTCAGGGCAATCTCTTGACCAGTATGCTAAAGAGAATTTTTATTTGCCAATGGAAATGTATTCTACAACCTTTAATCCGCTTACAAACGGTAAACCGCTTGAGTTGATTGCGCCGACTGAACAGGAAAAGAATTTCAGAAAACAGGTAGTTCACGGATATGTGCACGATCCGGGTGCAGCAATGTTCGGTGGTATTGCAGGACACGCAGGACTATTCAGCAATGCAGAAGATTTATCTAAATTATATGTGATGTTGTTAAACGGTGGCTTGCACAACAACAGACAATTTCTGAAAAAAGAAACAATCGATTTGTTTACTTCTCATCAGTCAGCCATAAGTAGAAGAGGTTTGGGATTTGATAAACCCGACAAAGAAAGAAAAGCTGATGACAACTACCCTGCTTTTGCCGCATCGCCCGCAACCTTTGGTCACACAGGCTTTACAGGCACATGTGTATGGGCTGATCCTAAAGAAAATCTTGTATTTATTTTCTTATCAAACAGAGTACATCCC
>JAEWWO010000396.1 GCA_023396345.1 Bacteroidota bacterium | reverse complement strand
CTCTTTAAGCTCCAGCTAAGATTTCCAACGTAAATGTTCATTTTTTTATTTTTTGAATTTTTATATAATACAGTAAAACCGAATTCAAAAACATAATACGCAGGAACGCTTAGTTCTTAAGAATTAGATACTGTTGTTACCGATGTAAAGGTAAAGCGAATATTGAAACAAACAACAATTTTAATAAAATTTTTATTATTATTTTTTTGTAAATCAGTATGTTACGAAATTATTAACTCCCGTCCAGTAAATCGGGGCGTCTGTTTTTTGTTCTTTCAAGGGATTGCGCATAGCGCCAATCTTCTATAAGTTTATGATTTCCACTCAATAACACATCAGGAACTTTCCATCCGTTGAAGTCAACCGGACGCGTATAAACCGGCGGTGCCAGCAGATTATCCTGAAAGCTATCTGTAAGCGCAGACGTCTCATCGTTCAACACACCGGGTATCAATCTGCCTATAGCATCCGTCAATACCGCAGCCGCGAGTTCACCTCCGCTCAACACATAATCGCCAATAGATATTTCCAGTGTAACGTAGTGTTCACGCACTCTTTCATCAATTCCCTTGTAGTGTCCGCAAATCATCAGCAGATTATTTTTAAGAGATAATCCGTTCGTCATCTGTTGATTAAGCGTCTTTCCATCAGGAGTGAGATAGATGATTTCGTCATACGTACGTTGCTGTTGCAATTCCTCAATAGCGTTTACCAGAGGTTCGCACATCATCACCATACCGGCGCCTCCGCCAAACTGATAATCATCTATCTGACCATATTTATTCAAAGCCCATTTACGTAAATCGTGCAATTGCACAGTAAGCAAACCCTTGTCCTGCGCACGTTTCATAATGCTATGCTGAAAAAAACCTTCCAGCAACCCGGGTACTACCGAAATAATATCTATATGCATAGCGCAAAGTTACGGCGCAGTTTTGATAATATCGGCAAATACACCACTTGCTGTTACATCTCCACCTGCTCCGGCTCCTTTTACAACCAAAGGCAGATCGGTATAACGCTTGGTGTAATAAAGAACAATGTTGTCTTTTCCGTATAGATGATAAAAATCTGATTCGGCAGAAATTTGTTGCAAACCTACAGATGCTTTACCCTCTTCAAAAGTGGCTACGTATTTGAGTTTACAGTTATTAGCCTGCGCATCGTTGTACAATTTTTTGAAATGCTCTTCGTGCTTTTCCATTTCATTGTAAAAATCTTCTACACTTCCGTTGAAACAGGATTCCGGCAGGAACTGTTTGTTTCCTATATCGCTCATTTCCAAAGCATGACCGCTTTCGCGTGCAAGAATCATTATTTTGCGCATCACATCCGTTCCTCCCAAATCCAGTCTTGGATCAGGCTCTGTGTATCCTTCTTCTTGCGCGCGCTTTACTACTGTTGCAAAACTTTCTGTAGCATTGTAATTATTAAAAACGTAATTCAATGTACCGGACAGCACAGCCTGTATTTTTTGTATTTCATCACCGCTTCTCATCAAATCATTTAAAGTTCCTATTACCGGCAAACCCGCGCCAACATTGGTTTCGAACAGGAAGGACGCATTAAAGGCTGAAGAGAGTTCTTTCAATTTTTCATAATAAGTATACTCCGATGAACAGGCAATTTTGTTGCATGCCACAACTGAAATACTCTTTGCCAAAAACTTATCGTAAGTACGGGCAACATCTGCATTGGCTGTAACATCTACCACAACTGAATTGCGCAGATTCTTATCAATTATTTTTTTAGATAATTCATTCAAAGAAATATCTTCTCCGCTCTCCAAAGCTGCTTTCCACTCGGTTAAATCCAGTTCTCCCTGTTCTGCCGTAGCCAGCACTGCTTTTTTGGAGTTGGAAATGCCCACCACTCTTAAATCCAAGTTCAGATTATTCAGCAGATATTCTTTCTGATCTTTATTTGTTCTATCAGTTTATTTCCCACATTTCCAACACCTACCACATATACGTTTAACTGTTTCTGTACTTTCTCGAAGAATCTTTCGTGCAAAGTGTTCACCGCTTTTCTTACATCTTCAGATGAAATAACAGCAGATATATTTTTCTCAGAAGAACCTTGTGCGATTGCACGTATGTTAATACCATTACGTCCTAAAGCAGAAAACATTCTGCCGCTGATGCCCGGATGACTCTTCATTTTATCGCCCACCAAAGCAATGATGGATAAGCCTGATTCTTCTTTTACCGGCTCCAGTTTTTTAGTTTCTATCTCATAAGCAAAAGCATTGTTTACAGCTTTTGCTGCTTTTGCCCCGTCTGCGCCGTTTACTGCAACGCATATTGAATGTTCCGAAGAGCTTTGCGTAATCAGTATCACATTAATTTTTGCCGATGCCAGCGCTTCGAATAAAGTTTTTGAAAAGCCCGGAATACCTACCATTCCACTACCTTCAAGACTTATAAGTGACACCTGAGAAATGCTGGAAATACCGGTAACCACTTCTCCGTCTTTCGGTGTAAGATTCTGAATTACTGTGCCATCA
>JAEWWO010000280.1 GCA_023396345.1 Bacteroidota bacterium | reverse complement strand
CAAATTGAATATATCAGACAGAACGCTTCGGAATTTGTTGACTTTAATATACCCTGGAATGTATCTACCTCTATAGCTGTCAACTACAGCCGTATGCCGCGAGGAGATTACCGTGGCTATAACACGGTATTCAATGCCAGTCTTAATTTAAGCGGCGACTTTAGCCTTACCCCCAAATGGAAAGCCGGCGGCTCTACTTACTTTGATGTAAAAACCATGAAAATGCAGATGCTCACTCTTTTTGTAAGCCGTGAAATGCACTGCTGGCAACTGAGCATCAACATCACACCGGTTGGTCCGTGGAAATCATTCAGCATTATCCTGAATCCAAAATCCGGCATACTCAGAGATTTAAAAATCAACAGAACAAGAAACTTTGGAAGTTAGGGAGAAGGGGGAGTTGGGAGTACGAAGTAGGAAGATTGAAGATTAACTGAGATTGAGGTTGAGAATAAGGTTTGAAGTTGGAAGCAGGAAGCGCGAAGAAGGAAAGCTTGGATTGAGTCCACAATCATTTCCTCATTATCACATTTGCTTATTGTCACATTTAACTCCACTGTTTGTCTTCTTCTTCCAGTTTTTTGTAAACTGATTTGGAGACAACAATTCCAAACTCATACAAAGTCATCAGAGGAATAAAAACAAGTAACTGGCTTATCATATCAGGGCTTGGTGTAATAAAGGCTGCAACAATCAGGATGATTACAATAGCGTACTTTCTGTTTCTTTTCAAAAAAGAAGGGGTGATTAATCCTATTTGTGTCAGTACATAAGAAAGCACCGGCAGTTCAAAAGCAATACCACAGCCCAATACAATATTGCTAAGATTATCTATGTAATCGTTCAATGTCGGGATAGTACGCATCATATTTTCAGCACTAATCTGGAAATTAGCCAAAAAGCTGAACACAAATGGTCCCAGAATAAAATACCCGAAAGCTGCTCCCGAAAAGAAAAAGAAAGAAACCCAGAAAATAGCAAATCTTGAACTTTTAGATTCTCTTTCTGTCAGCGCAGGTTTTACAAACCGCCAGAACTCCCAGAAAATATAAGGGAAAGCAAAAATAAATGCTCCGATAAATGCAATGGAAAAACTTCCTAAAAACTGCCCGGCATAGGTTGTGGTCTGCATGGGAACAGTCACCGGCTCTACACACAAACCGCTCAATCCTGTAGCCTCGGCAATCTTACACATTGCTTTATAGCTTACAAAATCAGGATTAATAGGTCCGGCAATTACATAATCAAAAAACCATTGGATATTAATAAAGATAACAACAGCCAGAACAATCACAACTATCAAGCTACGGATAATGTGCCACCTGAGTGCTTCAAGATGATCTACATACGACATTTCATTGTCGTCGCCGGCTCTTTTATCTAAAATTTTTTTTATCATTTGCTACAAGAAGTTGCAAATATAAAGATTAGTACTTAATTAATTATTTTAATTATTTACACCACACCCTGAGCAAGCATGGCATCGGCAACTTTTACAAAACCCGCAATATTGGCGCCCTTCACATAATCAACATAGTTTTTTTCACTTCCGAATTTTACACATTTGCTATGTACGGATTCCATTATATCGCGCAGTTTTAAATCTACTTTTTCGTTTGACCAGTTAAGGCGTAAGGAGTTTTGTGACATTTCCAATCCCGATGTAGCCACACCTCCTGCATTGGAAGCTTTACCCGGTGCAAACAACACTTTATTTTTTTGAAACAATTCAATTGCTTCCAGTGTACAAGGCATATTTGCACCTTCCGCCACACATATCACTTTATTTTTAATCAGCTCTTTTGCATCTTCTTCGTCCAGTTCGTTTTGTGTAGCACTTGGCATTGCCAAATCGCATTTAATGCTCCATGGCTTTTTACCTTTGTAAAATTTTGCCGAAGGATATTGTTTTACATACTCTTCAATTCTGCCGCGTTTTTCGTTTTTAAGTTTTTTTACCCATTCCAGCTTTTCCATGTCAAAGCCGTCTTTATCATAAATAAATCCGTCCGAGTCAGAAAGTGTAACCACTTTAGCTCCGAGTTCAATTAATTTTTGGGTAGTAAACTGGGCAACATTTCCCGAGCCTGACACTACCGCAATTTTATTGTTCAGTGCATGTCCGGCTTCTCTCAGCATACAATCTGTAAAATATACAACGCCATAGCCCGTTGCTTCGGGTCTCATTTCAGAACCTCCGTAACTCAAATCCTTGCCGGTAAGAACGCCTGTAAAAGTGTTGGATATTTTTTTGTACATACCAAACATAAATCCTATTTCTCTGGAACCCACGCCAATGTCACCCGCAGGCACATCGGTGTCTTCGCCTATATGACGAAATAATTCCATCATAAAACTCTGACAAAAACGCATTACTTCACCGTCAGATTTTCCTTTGGGGTCAAAATCAGCGCCACCCTTTCCACCGCCCATGGGCAAAGTTGTAAGGCTGTTTTTAAATGTTTGTTCAAATGCTAAAAACTTAAGAATACTTAAATTGATAGAAGGATGAAAACGCAGACCACCTTTATACGGACCAATAGCTGAATTCATTTCTATGCGATAACCTCTGTTCACCTGCACTTTGCCTTTATCATCTACCCATGGCACACGGAAAATAATCACTCTTTCAGGCTCAATCATTCTCTCCAGCAAACCCTTGTCTTTATATTTAGGTGTTTTTTGTATGAACGGAAGAATAGATGCCGACACTTCTGTAACCGCCTGTATAAACTCATCTTCTCCCGGATTTCTTTTTTTCACGTCTTCAATAAATTTCACAATATCTTTTTGCATAGTACTCTTATTTAAAGAACTGCAAAAGTACACCCGAAAAGCTAAATAAAAAATATGATTAATGGCATAAGTATTAACTTTTATTCAATTAATCGTTAATTATGTTGGATAAAACAAGTATATTGTAGCAACAACAAAGAAATCGTCGTTATCTTATAAATTACAGTTTTTTATTAATTAACTTTTTATCTTCGCATAAATTTTAAACTCAGCAATGCTACAAGTAAATATATTAAGACAAGATCCACAAAGTGTAAAAGACAAATTAAGTATAAAGAATTTTAAGAATCTGCAACTGGTTGATGAAATCATTATTTTAGACGATGAGAGAAAAAAAGTTCAGGCAGAATTTGATAACAATCAGGCATCCATAAACAGTATTTCCAAATCAATTGGCATGCTGATGGCGCAAGGAAAAAAAGAAGAAGCAGAGGCAGCGAAATCTCAGG
>JAEWWO010000275.1 GCA_023396345.1 Bacteroidota bacterium | reverse complement strand
TGCAATCTCCAGCCATCTTTTGTCTCGTTAAATACCCTTGCGTATCCAGAAGAAACTACCAGCGCTTTCCACTCTGCAATATCGTTTTTTAATGTAACAGACCATGCGCCGGTAGAAATGCCGGTGGTATCCTGTATCTCTATCGTAAATGTGCCGGCTGGTGAAATAAAAGCAGGGTTATGCCGGCGTGGTGCAATGATATCTATTGTTCCGTAGCTGTTTTGTGCAATCGCTGTAAAACAAAAACTTTCAAGTATCAACAATATGCAAATGTACTTTTTCAATTTATACTATTTGATTAATTCATTAATCGCATCGCCAACGGGATGCTCGGCTGTAAATGTGTAGCCTAATAATTTCGAAATGGTTTGAGCCAACTGGTCGTTATAATAGGTCTTCGTATTGCGCATCTCTCCTGCCGAACTTATACCAGGCGCTATTACTGCCAGCCATGTTTCATTGGCATGTTTGATTTTAGGCCCGTGAGCTCTCCATTCGTCACCGAGCCCGCGACCATGATCAACCATTATCAGCAGTGCTGTTTTGTTTTTATACTGAGGTAAGGTTTGCACATGGCTCCACAAATCCTGTATCATGTTATCCATGATGTAAACCTTTTCCAGATAGTTAGGATAGCTGCCATCGTGTGCCATATCATCAGTCCACGCGAAACCAATGCTTAAAACTCTTGGGTTATGAATGCGCAGGTATTCTTTAGCGTGCAGGTAAGTAATATAATCTGCACGTGAATGCTCCCATGACACATAATTCTGCTGAAGATTATTAAGTGTTTGCTGCATTACCGAAAGGTTATCGCCTTTCACATCTTCATAACCCCCGTTAATAAAAAATGTACTGCTTTGTATATTCAGGTAATAATTAGCACGGTTCCACGATGCGAACGAAGCTACCTTTCCTCTTAAAGCTTTTTGACGGTTTAAAAATTCAAATACGTTCGTATTTTTATTATATACCATGTCATTATTTTTAATGGCCGTATCAACGTAGCCTGTAAAAATTTCGGCGTAGCCGGGATAAGAAATATTGGTTGAATTACGTACGGAAAAAGCGCTGCCCAAATCACGGTTGCCATAAAGCCTGCCTTGTTTTGCAACAGTATTCCATAAAAATGGAAAAAGCTTTTTGCGCCTTTTATTTACATCTGCATCCCAGAATTTTGATGTCAATCTTCCGGCTTCCGTTTTCCTGTATTTGTCATTGAAAAGCAGGGAAGAATCTGCCCCACAAAATACTTCCTGCCAGCGGCAACCATCAATCGTAACCAATATAAGATTTTCTACTTTGCCTTTGTGTTGACTAAGAGTTTTTACACTGATAAATAATAACAGCAAAAATAATAAGGTACTCATCAATAAAAAATATTAAAGTTTAAGTTTGGAAGGATCGATCAATATTATAGTTGTCTTATACATCTCATTAATTTCCTTGTTAGCCTCGCGGATGGTAATAGCAAATGCGAGTTTTTTATCTGCATTCGCATGAATATAAGACAGATTGACCAGGACATTAAAAGTTACAAGATCCTGATTGCCCGGTATTGTAACTTTTTCAGGAAAGGTATAGTTTCCTGTACTCAATAAATCAGTATCTGCCAAACTACCGCCAGATATCAGATTTCTTATCGTATCCTCTGCTACAGCCAATGTTACATTTACCTCTCCGTTTTTTGTAATACCGGACCTGACTACACCCAAGGGGATTACTAGTTTATTATTTTGCCTGTCAACAACATATCTGTATGCGGAGTCCCTTGTAGGAATTTGAATCGGGTTTACAGTAACACTGATATCATAAATACCTCTTACAGATGCAGGCATATATATTTTTTCTTCTGGATATTCTGCATCAGCAACTTCCTGGTATTTGGTGCAACCTGCAACACCAGCTATAACCAGAATACTCAATAAAAATTTTACAGCTATTTTACTTATCATTTTATAAAAAGTTTTAGATTTACCAAATTGGATTTTGCACCAGCCCCTTTGCTTTTAAAAGTTCCTGCTGTGGGATGGGATATAAATACATTTTAGGTTCAAATGCCCTGGTCTCTACGTTAAAAGGTGCATAATTAAAACTACCGGTGCTTCCCCTTTCAATACGTATGCCTCGCAGTGTTGCTCCCATTGTTTCGGAGCCAATCATCCACCGGCGTGTATCCCATGCACGATGTCCTTCAAATGCAAGTTCTACGCGGCGTTCGTTGCGAATACGATCCCGCATCTGGCTTTGAGAAAGTCCCGCGGGTAGTGCGGGCATCGCCACTCCGCTTCTCGTCCTGATCCTGTCAACATAAGTTTTAATATCAGCATGCCCGGGGCTGTATTCGTTCAACGCTTCGGCATAATTCAGGTACACTTCCGCCAGTCTTATAAAGATCCAGCTGTGTATACTGGTAGTTCCTGTTAGCAGGTTAATACTTTCATCTACATATTTTCGCAAATAATATCCGGTTCTGGTGGCATTCACGTTTCCTATACCATCCAGCCCCCCAATAAAAGATTCTACCGGGCGGCCTTTGAACGTTGTATTATTCAAAAGCACAGTAAAACCCAAGCGCGGATCCCTGTTGGCATAAGGATTTGCAGCATGAGAAGCATTATCCCAATTAAACGGAATGGCTGAGGACGAATTTACTTTTACTTCATATGCATCTACCAGGTTTTGGGAAGGAGTTGTTCCACTCTGCCCTTCATAGCCCACGGGGAAAGATGCTCTTTCAAAATTATTAGATGTCCCTGCCCTTCTTGTAAATATTATCTCGGGGCTGTTAAATGTTCTGAATAACGTTGTATAACCCGAATGAAGTGCGTAACCCGATCCTGCAAGATCAATAACAGCTTTTGCGGCATCGGCAGCCGCTTTCCATCTTGCGTTTCTGTCACCCGAAGGCAGAGACACCAGTTCAGGACTCGCGTATCCCGATGCCCATGAAATATTATTAAACAAATCGCTTGCTGCATACAAAAGCATCCGACTTTTCAGCGCTAAAGCCGCACCCTTGGTTGCCCTTCCCAAATCGTCGGAACTATATGTGACCGGTAAATTAGCTGCCACAGAATCACATTCATCCGCCACAAATTTGATGCTCTCTGCTAAAGTATTCCTTCTTTGTGTGGATGGGTCGTCATTTAAAGAAAATAATTCCGTTATAATGGGTACGCCACCATATCGTTTGATCAATTCGGAATAAAAAAATGCCCGGATAAACCTCACCTCATATTTCCAGCGCTTAATTTCAGCAAGCCTCGTTTGATAAACCAATTGTTGTGACGCTTCAGGATTTAGCCTGTAAGCATCTAAATTTACACTATCGGAAGTATTTAAAAACACATTTACCATCCTTATAGCCTGGTAACTTCTGTACCATACCCCATCGGGATTATCATAAATATTCCACGCACCGGTATTAAATTTTTGAATATTAGAGGTTTCATCAGTATGCTCGGCTTCATCAGTTGCAGATGCTAACATCGCTCCATCAATTTCAGTAAAACCCTGCGGCAACATGTTGTAAATCGCTGATACACGGTTCCTGGTAAAATCGTAAGATTTATTTACCAGATCTTCCCTCTGGTTGGTAATGATATCTCTTTCCAGGTACTTGGAACATCCCCAGAAAGTAACCGCTATCAATAAAACGAGAAGTTTGTAATTTTTCATTTAATATTAAGTTTGTAAAAAATTAAAAATCGAGTTTTAATCCAACGCTCGCTGTACGCACCAATGGGTAACCTGTACTTCCGGAGTTCCTTTCCGGATCACCAAATTCCATTTGATGCCATGTAAACAGGTTAGTACCATTTATATAAAAGCGTGCGTTACTTACGCCAACTCTTTTAAAAATATCCTGAGGAAAAGTGTACCCCAGTTCGATACTGCGAAGGTTTACAAAATCGCCGTTTCGCTGCCAGAAAGAAGAATACCGGAAGTTGTTCGCATTATTAGAAGCAGACAACCTTGGATATGTGGCATTAGCCGCATTTTGTTCGGTCCACCTGTTTAAAGCGATTTCTGCTATTTTTCCATTATTTTGAAATGCAAAGTATTCAAGGCCGCTCAAATAAGCTGTTCTGCCAGCAACTCCCTGTAGCAAAACTTCAAAATCAAAATTCTTAAATCGAAAACCAGGGTTTAAAGAAAGCGTCCATTCAGGAGTTGACGGATTTCCAAGCGGAACATAATCTCTGTTGTTAATCAGGCCATCGCCATTTTGATCCCTGTATTTTATATCGCCGGGCATTACACCCACAAATGTGTGTGCAGGGTTTGCCTGTATGTCAGCCTCATCCCTGAAAAACCCGATCGCTTCCAGCGCGAACGGCTGCCCGATCCTGCCGCCTGTTTGATACTCATAGTCAAATTCCCGCACCGGCTCCGACATATTAATTATCTTGTTTCTTGCATACCACACACCGGCGTTCACATAATACCTGAACTCTTTTACCGGATCGTTGGCGTACCTTATATTGGCCTCAAACCCTTTATTCTTTACTTCGCCAGCATTTACGAGCGGTAGCGTCATACCAAAAAAATCGGGAATAGTACCACTGGGGGTAACTAAAATATCATACCTGTGATTATTGAAATAGTCAAAATTCAAATCAAACCTTTTAAACAGGCCCAGGTCTATTCCCACATTCATTTTTTTATCTTTTTCCCAGGTAGCGCCGGGGTTTGGAAGCCTGCCTTCTGTTAATGAACTGGCCGAGCTATTACCGGTACCAAAATAATATGAGCCCGGGTAAGAATAGGTTTGATCAAAAGCATACCTGTTACCATTATAATATTAGTTACCCGTTAAGCCGTAAGATGCACGAAGCTTGAGAAAGCTAATTGCATTGTTATTTTTTAAGAATGCTTCATTTGACACGATCCAACCA
>JAEWWO010000227.1 GCA_023396345.1 Bacteroidota bacterium | reverse complement strand
AATAAATATACAAATACAGGTTTTTCAAATGCTTTAAAATAAACATGTAAAAATGTCATTACGAAAGGTAAAATTCCAAACAAAAAAATACCCACAATGGTGTCCAGCAAAACAGGGTATTTTTGTTTTTCAATCAACTGAAAAGTAACTCTGTTTCGTTTAGAAATATTTATTAAATAGAAGTAGCGTATTTCATAAATGAGAAGAGCAGTATAAAAATAGTATTAAAATTAATTATACTTTCCGGTTTGAGGAAAATGAAAGAGAAAGAAATAATTAAAGAAAAAAATATTCCAAGTGTTATAATCAACTTAGAGATTTTTATGTTTTTCATAATTCGTTTTTTGGCAATCTTATTACAGATATTCGAATTAAATTAAATAAACATATTTTGTTTTTGTTAAGTTTACAGTATTCCTCTTTATGGCAGTTGTAAGCAATTAAAAAGAGGCAGTCTGAAAAATCCAGGACTGCCTTTTTATTACTCTAATCCATATTGCATCTTCCATCTCCCCTCTCCCAACTTCCGTCTTCCAACTTACCTAAAATACTCCACCCCATTTCTGAAAATATTGTGGTAACCTGCATCCGGGATGTTTCGGAAAAGCCCTTCTGTGAAGCGTTCCGGGTGCCCCATTCTCCCGTAGATTTTCCCGTCGAGAGAGGTAATTCCTTCAATTCCGAAGAGTGAATTATTCGGATTAAACGGCATTCCATGTGCGATATTTCCATCAAAATCAACATACTGCGTTGCAACCTGTCCGTTTTTGTACAGTTCGGTCAGCACTTCTTCTGAAGCCATAAACCTTCCCTCGCCGTGCGAAATCGGAATGGTGAAAACCTGGTCTTTCGTTCCTTTCAACCACGGAGAATCATCGTTTACAACTTTCACATTCACCATTTGAGAGATGTGTCTTCCAATGGCGTTGTGTGATAAAGTCGGTGAGTTTTCGTCCAGATCACGAATTTTTCCAAACGGCAGCAATCCTGATTTTACAAGCGCCTGAAAACCGTTGCAGATGCCGAGAATCATCCCATCTCTTGCCAAAAGTTCGTGAACGGCGTCTTTCATTCTTTCATTCTTCAGCACATTGACGATGAATTTTGCGGAACCGTCCGGTTCGTCTCCGGCTGAAAATCCACCGGAAAAAACCAGAATCTGCGACTGATTGATCTCTTTCACCCAATGGTCAATACTTTCATTCAGAAGGTTATGATTCAGATTGATGAGTGGTAAACTGCTCACTTCTGCACCTTCTTTTCTGAACGCATTCTGTGTTTCGTACTCGCAATTGGTTCCCGGAAAAATCGGGGCAAAAACTCTCGGTTTTGCAATGCCGTGCTTTTTGATGATGATATTTCTCGGTTCGGTCCAGTTTAATTTTTCATCAATTTCAACCACAATTCTGTCCTGCTCTTTTGTGGAGAACAGTTCTTCAAAAGTATTCTTATTTACCTCAAGTAAATTATTGGTTTTGAAATTAAAATCATTGATTTTCAGATATTCTGAATTTTCAACTTCGCCAATTACTTGAAGAAGATTATGATTCAGATTTTCAACAGATTCTATAATTAAACTTCCGATATTTTTGCTGAGCAGAAGGTTTTCATCCAACTTAATTTCGGCACCCAAACCATTTCCGAAAGTCATTTTTGCAAGAGCAACTGCTGCTCCACCATCCTTCACTGTTTTCACCGAAACAATCTTTTTCGCTTTGATATTATCGTGAATGAAGCTGAAAATTTCTTTCAGATTTTCATAATCCGGAAGTCCGTTTTCTTTTGGCTGATGATTGAATAAATAGATTTTATTTCCTGCTTTTTTGAATTCCGGAGAGATGATATTTTCCTTGTCACCGTGTGCGCATGCAAACGAAATTAAGGTGGGCGGCACATTCAAATCCTGATAAGTTCCGCTCATCGAATCTTTCCCTCCGATTGCTGCCAGCTCCAGATTCATCTGCGCATCATACGCTCCGAGAAGCGATGCCAGCGGTTTGCCCCATTTCTGCGGATTGGTTCCCATTTTCTCGAAATATTCCTGGAAACTCAAACGGATATTTCTGTAATCGCCGCCCATGGCCACGATTTTCGCCACGCTTTCCACCACGGCATTGGCTGCACCAATCATAGAGTTTTGTGAGGATAAATCGGCATCAAAACCCCAGGAAGCAAGGGAAACAGTGTTCACGTTTTCGGAATTCAGAACCGGTAACGTCTGCACGCTTCCTTCCATCAAGGTTTCCTGATGTTTTCCACCAAAAGGCATCGCTACCGTAGTTCCGCCAACCGAAGCGTCGAACATTTCGTGGAGTCCTTTTTGGGAAGCAACATTTTTATCGGCTAAAATTTTCAGGAAATTTTCTTCGTTGAAGATTGTCTGATTACGATCAGACACTACAGGCTGTAAATGAGCAACTTCCGCCGACTGCGACTTTGCACAGCCGTTGGTATCCAGAAACGCTCTGCTGAGATCCACGATTTTATTTCCGCGCCAGAACATCTGCATTCTTCCGCTGTCGGTTACTTTCGCGATTTCGAAGGCGTAGATGTTTTCTTTCTCACAGAATTTGATGAATTGATCTTTATCAGCAGCCGAAATCACCACTGCCATACGTTCCTGCGATTCGGAAATAGCGAGTTCGGTTCCGTTCAAACCTTCATATTTCAGGGGCATCACATCCAGATTAATCTCAATACTGTCGGCAATTTCGCCTATCGCAACGGACACTCCGCCCGCACCGAAATCGTTGGATTTTTTAATTAATCTCGTTACTTCAGGATTTCTGAACAGTCGTTGAATTTTACGTTCTTCCACCGCATTTCCTTTCTGCACTTCGGTAGAAAGCGTATGAATAGAGGTTTCGTCCTGCTCTTTCGAACTTCCGGTAGCACCGCCAACGCCGTCTCTTCCGGTGGCACCGCCCAAAACGATGACCACATCTCCGGCTTCCGGTTTTTCGCGTTTAACCCAGTCTTTCGGCACGGCTCCAACAACGAAACCAACCTCCATTCTTTTGGCTTTATACCCTTCGTGATAAATTTCGCTCACCAAAGTGGTCGCCAAACCAATCTGATTTCCGTAGGAAGAATAACCGTTGGCCGCCTGTTTGGTGATGGTTCGCTGTGGAAGTTTTCCCGGCAAAGTTTCTGAAACAGGTTCCAGCACATTTCCGGCTCCGGTTAACCGCATCGACTGATACACATATGCACGTCCCGACAATGGATCGCGGATGGCACCGCCCAAACACGTGGAAGCACCCCCAAAAGGCTCAATTTCCGTCGGGTGGTTGTGCGTTTCGTTCTTGAAAAGTAAATACCACGGTTCTTTTTTGCCGTCGTATTCCGCTTCAATTTCTACCGTACAGGCGTTGATTTCATCGGAAATCACCAGATTGTCGAGCTTTCCGGTTTTATATAAATATTTGGCGGCGATGGTTCCCAAATCCATCAGGGAAACCGCTTTGTGCTCCCTGCCCAAAAACTTTCTTTTCTCCTGATAATCAGCAAAAATCTGCTCTAACGTTTCTTTGTACGGTCCGTCAAATTTAATATCGGTTAAAGCCGTTTCGAAAGTCGTGTGACGGCAGTGGTCGCTCCAGTACGTGTCCAGAACTTTCAGTTCGGTTTCGGACGGATTTCGGTTTTCAGACTTAAAATAAGATTGAATATGCTCCAAATCATCCAGTCCGAAAGCGAAACCGTGTTTTTCGTAGAAATCTTTCAGTTCATCGGAATTAAAATCCTTGAAACCTTCATGCGTAATCACCGGATCTGGAGTCTCTTCAGCCGGAATTTCGAGAATGGAAAGATCTTTTTCCTGACTTTCCACTTTATTGATCAGCAAATCTTTGATTTTCGGAAGGTCGTTTTCGTAAACACCGAACAGCTCCATCAGTTTTCCGCTGCGCACCTGCGATACTTCGTTTTCGGTAAGCAAAGCAATACACTGCTGCGCCGAATCGGCACGCTGATCGTATTGCCCCGGCAGAAATTCGGTGGCAAAATGAAGTTCTTTTGCCGGATTTTCCTGGTGAAGAATATCGGTAACAGGATCTACAAAAGTATTGTGAACCACCTTTGCAAACTCGTCTTCATTCAGTCCGAAAATATCGTACACATTATAAACTTTAACGTCCTGAATGGTGGGAACGATATTTTTTATTTCATTAAAAATTTTAGGACTTTCAACATCAAAAATTCCTCTTTTTTCTACGAAAATTCTTTTGTTCATCATATATGCTAACTCTTGCGGATATAATAATTGAAATGCCCCGCAAAAATAAACATTAATAAGGGGAATGGAAAATGGAATTAGCGATGAATTAAGAAATCTTTCTTATCTTATTGTTTTTAGAAATAATAAGATAAGATTTACCGGAAGCGCTTTCCTGTATTTCGCATACAACATCAACAAATGTATCAATATCCCATTTGGGTCCGTTGACGTTTATGCCTCTCAAAAAGTAAGGCGCCTGAGAGACTCCGTTTTCTGCTCTTATCTCCTCACTATTTTTAATCCATATTTTATCTCCGTTTATAACATAAATATTTTTCAATTTGAAATCGAAAAGAATACTTCTTTGATTATGTTCAAATACAGTTACATGAACTACTAAGTCTGTATCTCTGTTCTGGTCAGATTCCATTCGTAAAGAAAAGTTTCTGGAAAGATAAGCTTCTGATACATATAGTTTAAGATTGCTTACATACAATGTATCTACAGAGGTTGAATAAAGATTATTTTTTAAAGCAGCGTCTGTAACAACTACCCCATCTGAGTCTTTTACAGATGTAGTCTTTTATTCACAAGCAGTAATAAAGAAGAAAAAAGAACAAAGGAAAAATAAACATTTTATCTTTTTCATATTTTAGCATTTTGTGATATAAAAATAAAGAAGAATCTTCTGACATCAAAAAATTATTTCTTCCCTCTTACCAGCCAATAAGAGTTTTCAATCATTTCTTTGATAAGCAAAGCAGGCAGGGAACCGTCTACAACAATGGTGTTCCAGTGCTTTTTGTTCATATGCCATCCGGGAATAATGGCGGGATATCTTTCGCGCAACTCAATCGCTTCTTCGGGATCACATTTTACATTGAAGCGTAATTCTTCCGTTTCCAAAGGCAGGAGGGAGAAATATTTTTCCTTTTGTTTTAAACACCAACGTATCGTCTCCAAAAGGAAAGCCTTCTTCCACCTCTTCAAAACTTAGGCAATATGTGCGGATGTCTTCTATGTTCATAAATAAGAGCTTTATTCATCCAATGGTTTTACATATACATACTTTCGCCATTTTTCAATAAGCTCTGTCATATCTTCCGGAAGTTCTGTTTCAAAAAACATGCGTTCTCCGGTAACAGGATGTTCAAAACCCAGCGTCTTTGCATGTAATGCACAACGTGGACAAACGGAGAAACAATTATCTACAAACTGCTTGTACTTGGCATAAACAGTACCTTTCAGAATTCTATCTCCTCCGTATTCCCAGTCGTTGAACAAAGTGTGTCCAATCGATTTAATATGCACACGTATCTGATGCGTGCGACCCGTTTCCAGCACACATTCTACAACAGTGATGTAATTCATCCTTTCCAAAACACGATAATGTGTAATGGCAGTTTTACCAAAATCGCCGTCAGGATAAGTTGTAAACATTTTTCTGAAACGTTGATGGCGGGCGATGTTGGCATTTATTGTTCCTTCATCTTCCTGCACATTACCCCACACTACTGCTACATATTTTCTATCGACAGTGTGATTGTAAAATTGTTTTGCCAGATGAACGGCAGCCTCACCGGTTTTGGCCAGCAATATTAAACCTGTAGTGTTTTTATCTATACGGTGTACCATACCGTAGCGCGGAAGATTTTCTTCATCAATAGCGGGATTTTGCTGCAACAAATGGTAAGCAACTCCATTGAGTAGGGTTCCTGAATAATTGCCCACTCCCGGATGCACCACCATGTTATGAGGCTTGTTTATAACCATTACTGCATCATCTTCATAAACGATATTCAGCGGCATCTGCTCCGGTACAATATCTGACGACTCAGGGTTTCCCAGACTTAGCAATACCAAATGATCATCCGGTTTTATTTTGTAATTGCTCTTTACTGCTTTACCGTTTACGGTAAGCATACCCATATCTATTGCCTGCTGAATTTTATTTCTTGTAGAGTTTTCAATTCTTGCCTGCAACCATTTATCTACGCGCTTGGGTTCTTCTCCTTTATCAATTATAAAAGATTTGCGCTCGTAGATTTCCTCATTACTTTCTTCCTGTAGTATTTCTTCCTGCACAATTGTCTGGTTTGTTAAATCTGTTGCAAGTTACAAAAATTGTATTTTTTATATTGATAATGATTCTCTAATTAGCAATCCACACATTATCTTCCGGAGTAGCGTCGGCAAATACCCAGTTATCAATTTCAATTTTATTGATAGTTGTATTGGATTTTCTGGGAAAAGAAATTCTTTCGTGTGTCAGTTTATTGAATCTCCAATCCTGTACCTTTATTTCTTTTTCTTCCGTTGTGCCATCGCTATAATAAGCAATCACTTTTGCCGGAATGTACAGCCCGCCTTTGTTTGAGATATCTGCATAATAAAATTTCCTGTCAGTTTTTACATTCGATATTTGCAGATCCATATACTTGTTCGTAAAAAACCAGTTTTGCCAAAACCAGTCAAGATTTTGTCCGGAACCCGCATTCATCGCATTGAAAAAATCCCAGGGAATAGGATGTTTTCCGTTCCACACTTTTATATAATGATGCAATGCCTTCTTAAACACATCTTCTCCAAGCAAAGAATACAATGCTACATAGCAGGCGGCAGATTTGTTATAAGAATTAGTTCTGTAAGCCTTTCCTGTAAGTTGCGAGCTCATTGTAATCATGGGCATATCCATTTCTCCTGAAGGATCGGCATTCCATCTTTTTATTCTGGAGTTTTTTAAAATCTCATCTCCGGTATTATCGCTGAACAATTTTCTCGATAAAAGCCAGGTGAAGAATACTGCCCAACCTTCGTCCATATAAGCATAACGAGCTTCATTGATACCCATATAAAAAGGAAAATATGTGTGTGCAATTTCGTGGTCCTGTAGCATTCTGGCATCTACAGGATCGTGCGGAACTGTAACATCATTTACCATCATCGGATATTCCATATTGCCAAATCCATTGATAGCCGTCATTGTAGGATATGGATATGGCACAGCCGGCATTACTTCAGAGAAATACTGTAAAGTATTTTTACCCCACCTTACAGAGTTTGTAAAATCTTGAGCTGTATGGTTGTAGCCCGCCTGCATACTGGCTCTTCTACCGGTAGACTTGTCAACGATTGTGCTTCCTGCATCCCACACATAATGATTGCTGACAGCAAATGTAAAATCAATAATATTGTCGTAAGTAAACTTCCAGTTATTCCAATCGTTTTGCAAAGTTACTTTACCGTTCATCATTTCCTCATGCGTTGCCACATGTATTACTTCATCAGACGTGTATGATTTTTTTAATCTTTCTGCAATAGCGGGTTGCAATACTTCATCAGGATTCATAAACTTTCCTGTAGCCCAAACCACATAATTCTTTGGCACCTTTACCGCCAGTTTGTAATCATTGAAATTATTATAAAACTCCTGCATACCGTTGTGCTCCAGCAAATCCCAGCCATTGTAATCGTCATAAACAGAAATACGCGGATAGCTGTATGCCGCAAAAAAAGTTGTGCTGTCTATCTGTCCTTCGCGTCCGCTAATTTTTGATAAAGGATAATTCCATTCTATTTCAATATTTGTAACTGATTTCGGCATTATGGGTTTTGACAGTTTTAATTCATATACCGTGCTCCAGTTTTTTGCATCTGTTTTATACGTTTCTCCCGCAACTTTTAACAGAGTCACAACCATACCTTTTGTAAGATAATCTTCCGACACAGGTCTCTCACGCGGCGAGGTTGGCTTGTGCATATTATTTACAAATCTTATTGCAAGCGTTTTAAGTGTATCGGGGCTATTATTAGTATAGGCAATCTTCTCAAATCCATGAACCATGCGGGTTTCAGGCGTTAAGGTTACCTGCATATCATACACTCCTTTATTCTGCCAGTAATTTTTTCCGGGATTACCGTCAGGTGAACGTGTACCTTTTTCATAAGCCATTTTTATATTGCGCGGCATATACAATTGCTGTGCAGATGACTGCACAGTCAGAAAAACAACAGACAAAAAACCTAAAAGTATTTTATGCATAAGATTAATAATTTATCAAAGCAATAAAAATAATGATTTTACCATAAACTGCCACGCAATATTTATGTGATGGATTTATTACTTTTGTCAAAATGCAAAAATTGGAAAAAACTTTTACACTTGATTCTATAAGCGATGCAGCTTTGACAGTTTTTGAAACGTATAAAAACAATAAGGTCTGGGCTTTCAATGCTCCTATGGGTGCGGGAAAAACAACATTTATAAATGCTTTATGTAAAAATATTTTAGAGATTGAAGAAATTTCAAGCAGTCCTACTTTTTCTATTATCAATGAATATTACAGCCCGGTAGCCGGACAGATATTTCATCTTGACTTATACAGGTTGCGGGATGAAGAAGAAGCTATTCAGGCGGGCGTTGAAGATACATTGTACTCCGGAAAAATGTGTTTGGTAGAATGGCCTGAAAAAGCTGCCGGTCTTTTGCCTGACGACACAGTTTATTTAAAGTTAGAAGTGATTGACGAAAACACAAGAAAAATTATTGTTGAAGATGCTTTAAGAGCTGTATAAAGTTGAATAATGAAGATTTACTTTTATCTGTAAATCGAATTTGGGCATCGTACTCCAGAGAGTTAGTATTTTTTCTCACCGTCAAATCTGCATTTTGTAACAGGGAAATATAATTTTCTATTTCTTTCCATTCTTCTTTTTGTTTCATCTGAGAAAAGTCTATTCCGCCATAAGCTACTACATTCTCTTTGTTGACTTCTATTACATTGATTGCGACGGACGGAAAATCTCTTGCTGTAGCTGCAATCAAATGATCCGGATTGCAATCTGCATACAAACTATACAAAGGAAAAACATTTTTATTGATGCTGTCCGACATCAATATATCGTTCTTGATAAAATAATCACACAATTTATCATCTGCTTTAACCTTCAGAAAAGCAAGCGGCACCTGCTTTTCAGCGAATGAAACAGTTTCTGTTTTTTCAAAATCGTCATTATATTCATAGGTTACAGACTGTACAGTTTGACGTATGGCATCTCTTATTTGAAAATAGAAACCCGGACGAATTAACTGTTTTAAACTGTCAGTATTTAATGCGGTATTGTTTTCTGAAATATATTTTAAAACAAAATCAGGCAATGAAAGTTTAGAGCTGAAATATACTGTAGCAGCAGGATTAACGGATAACTTATACTGCTCATCTATCTCAGGAACTCCTTCAGTTGTGCCTTTGATACTTATTTCTTCCTGAAGAAAATTTACAGATATTTGATTATTATCAGAAAAATAAAAAGCATCTGAATCAGCATTTTTTACCTCTGCAAATTTTGACTGAGACAAAGGAATTAGATTGTTACGATTTAATACATCTTCAATTTCCTTAATTGCAGCCTCTGATACATCATTGGTAAACAAAGCCGATTCATTGTTGAAAACACAATACAAGGGCAAATGTTCATTTTTATAAATATGAAATTTATCGTTTGTAAGTTCCGTAGTTTCTGAAAAATTTTTACCAATAAACTCCTTAAAAACTTCGGGATTTTTTATCTGAAAATGAGATAAGAAAATGTTTTTATCTTCCGGCTTTAGCACATATACAAACACATTCAGCGGTAAATCCAATCCTGTATTTAACTGCTTTAACGAACTGTCTTTTTTGGCGGAAAAAATATTTTCTTTTATAACTTGTTCTGTATTTATGCGCACCACAGCCACAGTGTTTGCAGGAATATCTACATTCAATGAGCTATTACGTTTTTGCCAAAGCCAGGCAAGAAGTAATCCTCCAAACACAACCATTACTGCAATAAATATCAGAACCTTTTTTCTCATTATTTCAGAATCAAAGTTTATCAGCTATGCCCGCCATTTCCAGCAACAACTCCAGCGCATTTCCCTGATAGGCATCATCAATCTCTAAATAATAAGATGCTCCGAGTTTTTCATTTGTGATTTTGTCTGACAGAAAGCGGAAAGATTGAAGCATTTTCATTTTTTCCATTATACCTTTATCGTCTTCGTCGTCATTTCCTTCGTTGAGCAATGCTATTAATTCCGGTAGTTTTACATTACCGTAAGCATAATTGTTTCTCATAATTTTCTTCTCCTTAGACGAAACTTTTCCTTTGTAATTGCCGTTTTTAATTTTTAAGGCATCGTCCATTTCTGTAACAAAAAATACAATTCCATCATGTATAAAAAAATTGGCAGAGTAATATTTTTCTATTGATTTTACATAAGATGGTTTATACTTTTTATTATCTGTATCATTTGGAATAGAAAAGATTCCGTTATGATTGTCAACAAGCCATCCTTTCTTAACCGCATATTGCATCCATTTAGTAATGGTATTTTTATTCTCTGTAGTAAACATTCCCATTAGTGTAGGAATTTTTTTCATTTCCATTATAGTATCTGCCTTTTTTTCAAAATTTTCTTCATCAGTTGTAAACTTAACAGTTTCCCATTCTACCTCTTTCATACCGTTTGCAACAAAAACAAAATCTCCGCTCGCGAGTTTACTCAGTTCTTTTTCGTCAACAGCAATGGAGAAAAATTCTGCAGCCAATCCGGCAGCACTTATATCGTTGCGTTTGCCGTTGAAAAAATTTGCCATTAAACCGGGAAATTCTTTGAGATAATCATAGGTGCTCATATAACTTGTAATGATGCCCAAATCATTGTCTTCATTGATATACTTAAATAATTTTCTGTTCAGTTTTTTATTATATATTTTTTTAAGTGTATTCAGATTTTCAGGACTTGTATGATAGGCATAATCAAACACAATATCTTTATTGTCCATTTTTAAATAATATCCGGTCCAGTCGCTATATACGGGCACAGTTGCCAATCCTGAAAAAGCGGGAATACCATACATACCAAAGATTGCCCTGAACGATTGCTTATAGGCAGAAAACATATCGCCGGCCTCGTAATAAGACAGCATGTTGTTTTGTGCAGGAGGTGTATAGTTATTTAATTTGCGTAACCAGTTTTCGGTATCATTATTTTCTGTAAGCAACTGCTGTAGATATTCTTCTGCCCATATATAACTTATAGAATCTAATTTGCTCTGATATGCGGCGTATGCAATAGAATATGCACTGTAATCGTATTTTCCCTCTTCGTCTTCCTCTTCCTCTTCAATATATTCATCAACATCAACTTCTTCATCTGCATACTCATCTTCTCCAACATCCAGATATTTTTCTAAATCAATTTTACTTTCCGTTTCGGTGGAATCAACTTCCTCATATTCTTCATCAGGAACAGCTTCAATTACAACAACAGAATCAACTTCGTCGTACTCTGAATCATAATCCACATCTGCTACTGTAGTATCCAAAGCTACTGAAGAGTAATAGTTAGGTCTTTCAATATTATACCTTGCCGCATTCACAGAGTCGTCAAAGAAAGTTCCTGACGCTTCTGACTTAATTGCTATGGCATAATTTTCATTTACATACATCAGGGTTTTTTTATCTGTTTTGTAAATATTTCCTTGCGCATATTCCTTGCTGCCTATGGCTCCTGAAGTTGTGATTACATAATCTTTAAACATTTTTACATCAGCTATCGGCACTAAAGACAAGGTATAATTAGAGCTGTCGGTATTTACGGTATGCATATATGCTTTACGCGTAAAATCTATTCCATGGTTTTGCACATGCAATGTACTGTCATCAACATAATCATATTTTGCCGGACGCTGCAAAAGTTTATCCAGCAACCTGCCCGATGCTTTAGACTGGTTTAGCTGCTCGTACCCCGCTGATTGCAATATGCCTGGGAAGTTTACTTCCAGTACCGTCCGTGAATTATTCGGTGCAGGGATGTGCGTCTGTGCGCCGGCATTTATAAAAATAAACGCAGCAAGCATAACTGCTGAGATAGATTTAAGCATAACAGTTTATTTTAATTTTATAGTATTAGACAGATTTGTTTTTGCATGAATGATGTTGAGCACACTACTCTGTTGCATTACAGCTTTTCCTGATTTGGAAACCTTAGCAACAGCATTCGACTGAGAACCGACAGCGTTTCTGAAACGATATATACTTGTATAACTGGCATTCTCAAACACCTGTTTATCCGCTGCACTTAGCCCGTTGTAAGCCTTTCGGGTTTCAGGGCTGTGTATATATTTTTTAGAGAAAACTTTACCGGCTCTGTTGTAAGTATAAGTTGCAGCATTGGCTGCTTTAATATCATATTCCGAAAATATTTTTTTGCTGACTGAATTCAGATTAGAAATATCAGCGAAATTAAAAGAGATAACGGCGATGTAATTAGAAAAGTCTGTTGATGTTTTTACATTTGAAATACCATTAATCTGCCTGATGGTTTGCGCAGCCTTATTCACTTTACTTTTAATTTCTGTTTCAGAAGGAACAGCTCTGCCATTGACAGTTTTCATTTTAAGGATAGACGCTACTTTGGCTTTGCTTTGAGAAAGATTAAGCGTAATAGTCATTTTACCACTTCCGTTTTCGAGCAAATCTATTTCTTCAATCACCTGAAAACAGGAACTGAATAATAAGGATATAAATACAAGTAAAATGCTTAGATAAACTTTTTTCAAAGGTATTCTGCTTTTATATTCGTAAAATTAATAATTTATTTTTATAACGAAAGAAAAAGCAAATAAAAAAAGCAACACTACTTAAGTTGTTGCTTTTTAATATTGTAGGCAGTACAATAATTGTTATCAATCATATCCGTATGCAATGTAATAAAAAATAGTCAGAATTCAAATTATTTTCCAAGATATATATCCAGCAGCCCGTCGGGCAATTGTAAATGTATCTCTTTTTTGTTCTGATCTATTTTTTTTAATGTATCCTGATGTACGGGCAACAGCACTTCCTGCTCTTCGACGGTTGTCTTTACCAGTACCTGATGAGGTTGTTCTATAATCTCTTCTGCAACGCCCAATACTTTTCCTTCTTCCAGAATAGTAAAACCCAACAAAGCAATAGGTGCATTTTTTTCTGCTATTTTATCAAAGTCTTCCTGAAGCAGCCATACATTTTTTTTAATGAGGCGGTGACCATTTTCTTTAGAATCTATTTCTTCTACCTTCACCAGCGTTTCGTCAGCTGTTCGGGCAGTTGCATGCTGCAAAAAATAAGGAATATAGGAGCCTTTTTTTTCTTCGATAAAAATAGCTTTCACATTTTTAAACATACTTTTTTTACCCAGACTATGCAGCAGGATTAAATCTCCGTTTACGCCATGTGTGGCTACAATTTTACCGATATGAATATAATCAGCCATTCTTTATTTAATCAATCAAAATATCTCCGGTCATTTCTTTCGGAATTTCAATGCCCATCACTTTCAGTACAGAAGGCGCTATATCTCCCAGTTTCCCGGCTCTGAGCGGAGTTGAATAATTATTGCTTATAAAGAATAAAGGCACCAGATTCAGCGAATGCTGTGTATTGGGCGAACCATCTTCATTTACCATATTATCTGCATTACCATGATCGGCAGTAAGGAATATAGAATATCCGTGCGCCAGTGCTTCCGGCACAATGCGTGAAACGCAGGTATCAACAGTTTCTGCAGCTTTTACCACCGCAGAGAAAACGCCTGTATGTCCTACCATATCTGTGTTTGCAAAGTTCAGGCAAATAAAATCGGCGGTTTCGTTTTGAATTTCAGGTACAATTTTATCGGTTAATTCAATCGCACTCATTTCAGGCTGTAAATCATAAGTGGCTACTTTTGGCGAAGCTGCCATAATTCTTGACTCTCCAGCAAAAGGCTCTTCGCGTCCGCCACTGAAGAAGAAAGTTACGTGCGGATATTTTTCTGTTTCGGCTATACGTATTTGTTTTTTACCTGCTGCTTCCAGCACCTCGCCCAGAGTTTTGGTAAGATTATCATTTTCAAACACCACCTTTACATTCTGATAGGTTGCATCGTATTCTGTAAGTGTGGTATAATCCAAATGCATTTTTTGCATATTAAACTCAGGAAAATCCTGCTGCGTAAGCACAATAGTAATCTCGCGGCATCTGTCGGTTCTGAAGTTTACACACACCACCACATCTCCTTCTTTAATGCGTGCATTATCATCTAAATGGGCGTTGATAATAGGTTTAATAAATTCATCTGTAACGCCGTTTTCGTAAGATTCTTCAATGGATTTTATTACATTATCACTCTTTACTCCGGTGCCGTGTACCAACGCATCGTAAGCCAGCTTTACTCTTTCCCAGCGTTTGTCTCTGTCCATCGCATAATATCTCCCGGTAACAGAAGCGATTTGTCCTACGCCGGTTTCCAATAAATGATTGCTCAAATCGTTTACAAACCCCAGCCCGCTTTTAGGATCGCAGTCTCTTCCGTCTGTAAACGCCTGTACGTACACATTTTCCGTTAATCCCTGCTCTTTACAGGTATCTATGATTGCTTTAAAATGGTTGATATGGCTGTGCACGCCTCCATCGCTCACCAGACCGATTAAATGAAATGATTTATTACTGTTCTTAGCATTCTGAATAGCTTGCAGCAAAACCGGATTTTTTTGAAATTCACCCGTTCTGATGGCAACATTTATTCTTTGCAACTCCTGATATACAACTCGTCCCGCACCCAGATTCAGGTGACCGACTTCACTGTTTCCCATTTGCCCGTCAGGTAAACCTACAGCCTCACCACAAGTTACCAGTGTAGCATTAGGATATTTGCCATACAAAGAATCTACAAAAGGAGTATTTGCCTGTTTAATCGCATCTCCTGTTTCATTTTGACCAATGCCCCAGCCGTCCATGATGATGAGCATCGCTTTATTATTACTCATTAGATTATATTTTTTGCAAAATTACATCTTTTTCAGGCATGGCAAATAGAAATTTACAAACAAAATATACAATTTGTTCGTATTTTATAGAATATTAATAATTTGTTAATAATCCTATAATAATGATTTATCCTTTCTCCCTTAAAACGGTAATTTTAAGCGAGTTGTGAAAAAAATAATAATATTCCACCTTTTTTGTTGGCAAAGATGTTTATATCTTGTGCAAAACAAGTTGGTTTGGCTCAAATTTTGATAATTATTAATATCACATTAATCAGAATATTACAGATAATGAAGAAGTTTGTTTTATTTTTTATTGTTTTATTTACTGTGTCTTCTCTTGCGCCGGTTTTTGCCATACAAAGTATGATAAATAATTACTCAAAGAATTCATCAGTATCACATGATTTTTATATAGCTCAGAGCAACGATATTATTGAAGCATTAAAAAAAGCCAATGCATCGCGCGTGAGCAGATATTTTAATGAAGTAATTTCAATGAAGCTGCCGCAAGGAGCAGAAATGGCTTCAGTAAGTAAAAATCAGGCTACCATTAATTTTAAAATGTTTTTTGAAGATAATAAGATTTCCGGTTTTACACTTACTTCAGAAAGAGAACTGGGCTCAACCCGCTACATAGCCGGAAAGTTGCGCGGCTCTAAAGATTTTAATATTACTATTATGCTTAAGGGAGATTCTCCCAGACAAAATATAGTCACCGTTCGCATAAATTAAACTTTATAATTAAAAACATATAAAGAATAGTGATTGAAATGATTCAATCACTATTTTTGTATATATGATATCCACCGAGCAACTTTACAAAATATACCTGCAACATCCTTCCGTGCAAACGGATACCAGAAAACTTAAACAGGGCGATATTTTTTTCGCACTCAAAGGACCCAACTTTAATGGTAATACATTTGCTCTTCAGGCGTTGGAAGCAGGCGCAGCGTACTGTATTGTAGACGAAGTGGTACATGAGGACGAAAGGATTCTTCAGGTGGAAGATGTACTGACCGCTTTGCAGCAACTGGCTTCTTATCACAGAGATCAGTTTGACATTCCGTTTATTGCTATCACAGGCAGCAATGGAAAAACCACCACTAAAGAACTGATACATCAGGTTTTAAGCAGCGAATATAAAACGTACACCACAGAGGGCAATTTGAATAACCACATCGGCATACCATTAACCCTGCTAAAAATTAAGAAGGATGCGCAAATGGCTGTGGTGGAAATGGGAGCCAATCACATGCAGGAAATAGCCGACTATTGCACCTACACAAAACCTACACACGGCATTATTACCAATTGTGGCAAAGCACATCTGGAAGGTTTTGGCAGTGAGGAGAATATTAAAAAAGCCAAAGGAGAATTGTTCGATTATCTGCGCGAAAAAGGAGGAACTGTTTTTGCTTTTGACGACTATGATTATTTCCACACAATGAATCAGGGAATTCGGGAAGTAATCTGGTACGGCACCAAAAACGGCGATGTTACCGGCAAAGAATTACATACGGATCCGTTTTTATCGGTACTGATAAATGAAGAAACCACCATCAACACACAGCTCATTGGCAGTTACAATCTGCCCAATGTTTTATGTGCAGTTACGGTTGGTAAATACTTTGGTATCAGCTATGAAAAAATAAAGCACACCTTAGAATGTTATGTGCCTTCCAACAGCCGTTCTCAACTTAAAAAAATCGGAACAAATAGTTTTATTATTGATGCCTACAACGCCAATCCAACAAGCATGAAAGCCGCTATTGAAAATATGACCAAAATAGATGCTGAAAACAAAATACTCATGCTGGGCGCTATGAAAGAACTGGGAGACAACAGTGTGCAGGAACATCAGGAACTGATAAATCTTATCAATCAATATCAGTGGAAACATGTTGCACTGGTTGGCGGAGACTTTGCACACACACAACATCAGCATCATTATTTTGCCACCACCGCCGAGGCAAAAGAATGGTTGCAACAACTATCACCACAAAACACATACATTTTAATTAAAGGTTCCAGAGGTATAGCCATGGAAAATGTGCTTCCGTAAATTTTACACATACGATTGAGTTGCAGTTTACAGAAAATGTTTTTTATCTTTATTGTAATAAAATACATCTTCTATGAACGAAAATTTAGTACAACGCATTAGCAAAGAACTGGAAGAAATAAAAGAAGCCGGTTTATTTAAAAACGAAAGACCTATTGAAAGCCAGCAGGGAGCCGAGATTGAGGTAAACGGAAAAACATTACTTAATTTCTGCGCCAATAATTATCTGGGCTTATCTAATAATAAAACAGCTATCGCTGCCGCTCAAAAAGTGATGGACGACAGAGGATACGGACTTTCCAGCGTACGCTTTATCTGCGGTACGCAGGATATTCATAAAGAACTTGAAAAGAAAATATCTGATTTTCTGGGTACGGAAGACACCATTTTATATGCAGCCTGCTTTGATGCCAACGGCGGTGTATTTGAACCTTTGTTTGGCGAAGCAGATGCCATACTTAGTGATGAATTAAATCACGCTTCTATTATTGACGGTGTGCGCTTGTGTAAGGCACAGCGTTATCGGTACAAGCACAATGATATGAAAGATCTGGAAGATAAGTTGCTCGACAGTGCTCATCTGCGCAGCAGAATCATTGTTACAGACGGATCCTTCTCTATGGACGGCACCATTGCACAACTGGACAAGATTGTGGATCTGGCAGAAAAATACGATGCAGTGGTAATGGTGGATGACAGCCACTCTACAGGCTTCCTCGGCAAAACAGGACGTGGTACACATGAACATTGCGGTGTGCTGGGAAAAATTGATATCATTACCGGAACACTCGGAAAAGCATTGGGCGGTGCCAGCGGAGGCTTTACTTCGGGCAGAAAAGAAATTATAGAAATGCTGCGCCAGCGCAGCCGTCCGTATTTATTCTCCAACACACTGGCTCCGGCAATTGTAGGCGGATCTATTGCCGTACTGGATATGCTTAGCCAAACTACAGAACTCCGCGATAAACTGGAAAGCAATACGAAGTACTTCCGCGAAAAAGTGACAGAAGCAGGGTTTGATATAAAACCGGGCGAGCATCCCATTGTGCCCGTAATGCTTTACGAAGCGGTGGTGGCGCAACAATTTGCCGCTGCCTTGCAGGAAGAAGGCATATATGTAACAGGATTTTTCTATCCCGTTGTGCCAAAAGGCAAAGCCCGTATACGCGTACAGCTAAGCGCTGCGCACGAACAACATCATCTGGATAAAGCTATTGCCGCATTTACAAAAGTGGGAAAAGAACTGGGTGTGTTAAAATAAAAAATCGAAACATTCTCCAATAAGCATAACCGCATCATTTTTTGATGCGGTTATTTTTTTCATGAAAATTAATACATAAAATATTTTAATCTACCGAATTAGTATATTTTTCGTAAATATTACCTAAATTTATAAAAAAGAAATCTTTTGTAAAGATTTGAAATAGTCAAAAAATAAAATCATGAAAATTGAAAAAATCTTTCTAGCTACTTGTTTCTTTATATTTATTACTTTTTCGGCAAATTCACAAATAGTTCCAGGCGCAGATCGGGTACCCGAATATATTGACTACCTAAAAGGTAAAAAGATCGGAATGGTTGTAAATCCAACTTCGCGAATAGGTGACAAGCCGAGTGTAGACAGCCTTCTATCTTTGGGCGTTAATATAATTAAAGTATTTGGTCCTGAACATGGTTTCAGAGGAGACGTAGGAGCAGGCGTAAAGATAACAGACGATGTTGACCCAATAACAGGAGTAAAGATAGTTTCTCTGTATGGCAAAACAAACAAGCCGACAAAAGAAATGTTAGAGGACATAGATTTAATGATTTTTGACATCCAAGATATAGGTGTAAGGTACTTTACATATATCGCGACTATGCACAGGGTTATGG
>JAEWWO010000310.1 GCA_023396345.1 Bacteroidota bacterium | reverse complement strand
TTTCAGACTATTGAAGATTTGCACGACAGTTGCCCTACCAATACAGGCGACTGGTATTTCACCGGAAACTATCCCACACCGGGAGGAAACAGAGTGGTGAACAAAGCATTCATCAATTTTATAGAAGGAAGCACAGAGAGGGCGTATTAAAGTGGGAAGTAGGAGGTAGGAAGTTGGAAGTAGGAAGATGGGAGTAGGAAGTTTCACATACTGTCATCCTGATTGGAGCGTAGCGGAATGAAGGAACTGTAATAGATGATAGAGGATAGTTGATAATTGAAAGTGGGAAGTAGGGAGTTTGAAGTAGGAGGTAGGAAGATGGGAGTGGGAAGTTTGAAGTAGGAAGTGGGAAGTTGGGAGTTGGAAATTCTTTCATCTTCATTCTTCAAACTTCATACTTAGAAATAATCTGTAATTTGTAATTTGCAATTTATAATTAAATGAAAACAATACAAAAGAACGATAGAGCTGCCAGATGGATTATTGCCATTCTGTCGATAGTGATTTTAGGAGCCGTAGTAGTTTTGGATCGCCATGTGTTACAGGTGCCCTTTCCCTTTAATTTTGATGTGCATATTTTTGCATTGATCAATGCAGTTATCAATACCACGGTGGCATTGTTGCTTATTCTTGCTTATCTGGCTGTAAGACAAAGGAAATACAAACTGCACAGAAATCTTATGATAACTGCAATGATATTATCTGTGTTGTTTCTTGTTTCCTACATCTGCCATCATATGTGGGCAGGCGATACCAAATTTGGAGGCGAAGGCACCATCAGAATTGTTTACTTTTTTATATTAATTACGCATATTATTTTAGCCGGACTTACTTTGCCTTTTATTCTCTTTACTGCCTATCGGGGTTTAACGGGAGAATATCCACGCCATAAAAAAATTGCACGCATCACATATCCTTTGTGGTTGTACGTAGCCATTACCGGCCCGGTGATTTATCTGATGATCTCTCCTTACTATTAAAAAAACTTTTTTAAAAATAACTAAAAAAATAGTTGTTTAATTAAACATTTAGTTTTAAGTTTGTATTGAATTTAAAACACAACAACTATGTCTTCTAAAAAATCAAAAGAAATTTTAACGCTTACAAAAGCCGAAGAACAATTAATGCATATCCTTTGGGAATTAGACGGGGCTTACCTTAGAGAAGTTATGGAAGCTTTGCCCGAACCAAAACTGCATCAGAATACCGTGGCTACTTTTTTGAAAATTATGGTAGATAAAGGGTTTGTGGAAGTAGAAGCTGTTGGCAGAATCCATAAATACATTCCTACAATAAGCAAGGAAGATTATTCTAAAAAAACTTTTACCGGACTGGTGAAAAATTATTTCAGCGGCTCTTACAAAGAGGCTGTATCTTTTCTGGTAGATGAAAATCAGTTGAGCATTCAGGATCTGGAGTTATTGCTCAAAGAGTTGAAGAAAAAATAATCACTCAATTTAAAAACTGTTGCCATGCTTGCATACCTTATACAAATGATAATTTGCTCGGTATTGCTGTACCTGTACTATTACCTGTTTCTTAGAAATAAGAAACTGCATACGTTCAACAGATTTTATTTATTAGTGGCTGTTGTCTTGAGCTTTTTTCTGCCGTTGGTAAAATTTGATTTTGTAAATAATGCCTCCGGCAAAGAAGCAGTTACACAGTTTGTGAATATTTTTTATATAAGTACCGCAGGTAATGATGTTTTTGTTACTTCCGGAAAGCATACTTTACTTAATACGCAGTTGATTGCTCGCTGTATTTCCATTCTTATCACAATTGTATTGCTGATAAAATTTTTAAGAAGTGTGGTTCATATTTACAACCTTAAAAAAATATATCCGTTTCAAAGAAAGGACAGAATAGATATTGTATACACTGACATTACAGAAGCTCCTTTTTCTTTTCTGAACAATTTATTCTGGCGACAGGATTTAGAGATGGAGTCAGAAACGGAAAAACAAATTTTACGTCATGAAATGACGCATATACAACAAAAACACAGTTGGGACAGAATTTTTCTGCAAATAGTAAAAGCTGTTTGCTGGTTCAATCCTGTATTTTATTTAATAGAAAAAGAAGTGGTAATACTTCACGAATATATTGCTGACGAAGAAGCCATTGAAAACAAAGACGGACGCGCCTTTGCGGCTATGCTTTTACGCAGTAAAACAAAAAATTTCAGTTACTCGCCCGGCCAGGCAATTTTTTATTCATCCATTAAAAAAAGATTACACATGCTTACAAATAATAAAAAAACCACCTACAGCTTTGCCCGCCGGCTTTTGATATTACCGGTTTTAGGCAGTATTGCTTTTGTTTACTCCTGCCAAAATACAGATAATAAAGAAACTGCCGTTACAGAAAGCGAACAAAGCATTTCAATCCCGGATTCATCTGCAAACAATCATATCACTCCTATTCCTCCGGTAGTACAGAGAGCTTCTGTGGAGGTGGTAGATAAAGAAGCAACTTTTCCGGGTAGTTGGGAAAGTTTTTTAAGAAGAAATCTGAATCAGGATATTCCTGTTGATAATGGTGCTCCTCCGGGAACATACAGAGTTACGGTAAGGTTTGAGGTTGACGCAGAAGGAAATATTAGCAACGTAGAAGCTGCGAATAATCCGGGTTATGGCACTGCGGCAGAAGCAGTAAAAGCAATAAAAGTTTCTGGTAAATGGGAGCCTGCAGAAAAAGACGGACAGAAAGTAATTTCTAAAAGAAAACAGACTATTGTATTTCAGGTACAGGAATAAATAATATTTCACTCACAAAAAAACGTACTACTATGCTGGCATACATCATCAAATTGCTTTTATGTTCTGGTATTATGTATTTGTATTATTTGCTGTTTTTGCGCGACAAAAAATTTCACCGGTACAACAGATTTTACCTGCTGGCAATAGTGGTTTTGAGTTTTTTAATACCGCTTATAAGCTTTGATATTTTTGTTCAGAGCGATAATGCGCGCATCAACAAATTGCTGGAGATATTGTATGCACAACAGTCTGCCGATAGGGAAATGATAATTACCGGAGACGCTACAAAAGAAATACCCTGGGAAACGATTGGATATATTGCGGCTGCTGTAATATCTGTAACCATGCTGGTTTTGGTAATTATGCGTATAATGAAAGTGCTGGGTTTGAAAAGAAAATATCATTCGGAACAAATAGCAGACATCACTTTCATCAACACACAATTGCAGGAAGCACCATTTTCGTTTTTTAAGAATCTGTTCTGGAGAAAAGATATTCAGTTAAATGACGAAACAGGTCAGCAGATTATGCGTCATGAGATGGCACATATACGCCAAAATCACAGTTGGGACAGAATATTTTTACAAGTAGTAAAAGCTGTTTGCTGGTTCAATCCCGTATTTTATTTAATAGAAAAAGAAATAACCCTTATTCACGAATATATTGCTGATGAAGAAGCCATTGACAACAAAGACGGACGCGCCTTTGCGGCAATGTTATTACGCAGCAGAATAGAGAACTTTGGTTATGCGCCCGGTCAAGCAATTTTTTATTCATCGATTAAAAAAAGATTACACATGCTTACAAATAAACAGAAAACAAAATTCAGTTACGCAAGACGCTTGCTGGTGTTGCCTTTATTAGGTTGCGTAACCTTTGCCTTTGGCTTTAAAGCACATCAGGCAGAAGTAAAAGAAACCGTAAAGCAGCTTGAAGCAGAAGTTGCCACAGAAATAGTTTCCTTTAAAGATACGCTACCTCCGTTGCAGGGAAAAGTTACAGGAGTGATGGTGCAATATGTTGACGAAGAACAAACTGTATTTCGTGAAGATTTATGGCAAAAGGCACTTAATACAAAAAATTTAGATATTTATGTAGACGCTAAAAAACAATCTGTAAACTTCAATCTCGCTGAGGCTCAGAAAGATATTTCGTCTTTCCGGTTTGTAGATGCTAAAGACAATAAAAACGCTCAAATCTGGCTTATTACGAAAAAATCTCAGGAAGAAAGAAAAGTAAGATTAAGCAACATGCCTAAAGATAGTTTACCATTAATGATTATAGACGGAAAGCCTCTTCCTAAAAATCCAGCTTATCTGGATAATCTTGATCCGAATGAAATACAATCTATCACGGTATTGAAAGATGCAGCATCTGTTGCACAATACGGAAAAGAGGGGAAAAATGGCGTAATCCTGATTATAACAAAGAATGGAAAAGTTCCTCCAAATGTAGAAAAGGCAATAAAAGAAAGAAGTTCAAAATCAGAAAATGAAAAATTTGAAGGTATTTATATTGTCGATGGAAAAGAAATGCCATTAGAGCAAGCAAAGAATTTAAAAGGAGAAGATATTGCAAGAATAAATGTTTACAAAGATAAAAATGCAATTGATAAGTATGGAGAGAAAGGTAAAGATGGAGTTATTGAAGTGATAACTAAAAAAAATGAAATGATTCAAACAAAAAATTCTTCAGATCAAGTTAGTCCTGCTTTTGAAAAAGAATTCACTATTGTAGAAAAACCTGCAACCTATCCGGGAAACTGGCATCAATTCATAGCAAGAAATATTAATCAGGAAGTTATCAGAGAAGCCAAAGGACCTGCCGGAACCTACATTATAAATGTTTCCTTCAGAGTAGACAAAGAAGGAAATGTAAGAGATGTAAAAGCATTGAACGACCCCGGTTATGGTACGGCGAAAGAAGCTGTGCGTGTAATTGAGAAATCAGGCAAATGGAGTCCTGCCATACAGAATGGATATGTTGTTGTATCAAGAAAAAAAGTACAAATAGTTTTGAAGATGGATGAAACAGGTTTTACTGAAATTTCCAGTAATTAAAATTTCATTTGCTTATTAAATGCGTTTATTTAAACAGCTCATTCTAAAAAATGGGCTGTTTTTTTTAACTTTAAATTAAAAAAAGATAATTAACAGGCAGTTTGGCAAGAGTTTTGCATAATTTTCATGAAGCTTTTTATTATAAAAATGAATAATATAAAGCTGTTATGTCTATTGGAAATGAATCTAAAACTAAATAAAAAATAATAAAATGAGCAACACTATTTTAGAACTGGCAAAAAGTTATCTGGGCGATAATTTTGCTCAAAACGCTTCTACGCATCTCAACGAAAGCAATGAAGGCGTTCAAAAATCTTTAGGAGCTATTGTTCCCACTATTTTCGCAGCTATAAGTCAGCGTTCCGATGATAATTCTTTTATGTCATCTGTTTTCAGTCTGGCTAAAAATATTTTTACAAACGGAAGTATGAATAATCTGGGTAATGTATTTGGCAGCAATCAGTCTGCTTCTGCTACTCAGGCAGGTACATTCGTAAGTAATCTGTTTGGTAACTCTTTTCACAGCATTATCGAAAAAATATCTTCATTTGCCGGTATCAGTTCAGGTTCGGTAAGAGATTTATTTGAAGCATCTTCTGTAGCCACTTTAGGAAGTGTAGGAAGAAATGCGGTAGAAAACGGAGCTACTGTAGATTCAATGGTTGATTATTTCCAGAAAGGAAAAGATGAATTTTTATCTGCTGTGCCTGCATCTTTAGGAATTGGTTCGTTGCTCACAAATATAAACAGTAGTGTTACCGGCAGTCCGGATGCTCATTATCCAAAAGACGAAAATGTAAACGTGATGTATAACGATCACGAAAGAGAAGAAAAGAAAAGTGGAAGCAAGTTTTTACTTCCTTTGCTTTTAGCTATAATTGGCGGTGTGCTTTTATTATTCCTGGTAAGAACATGTAATAAAACCGATGACACACATACTACTCCGGTAGAAGATTCTGTAATGCTTACAGGCACAGATACTTCTTTAAGAGCTACGGATACTGCCGTTGTTGCAAGAGAAACTCTGGTTGTAACCCTTCCAAGCGGAGCTACTTTAAACGCTTACAAAGGAGGTATTGAAGAGCAAATAGTTACTTTCCTGAAGTCTCCTGAATATGAAGCTGCTAACAACGACCAGTTAAAAGAAAGATGGTTTAACTTTGATAATATCAACTTTGAATTTGGTACAGCTAATTTAACTCCCGATTCTAAAGTACAGTTAGATAACTTACTGGCGATTTTAAAAGAATTTCCACAGGCTAAAATAAAAGTAGGAGCGTATACCGATAAAGTGGGCGAAGAAGCTGCTAACTTAAAATTATCTCAAAGCCGTGCAGATGCAGTTAAAAATGCATTAGCCGGAGCCGGTACGCAGGTTGTAGGCGCAGAAGGTTATGGAGAGCAATTTGCTACTGTACCAGAAACTGCAAGTGACAAAGAAAGAGAAGCAGACAGAAAAACTGCTATCAGATTCGAAAAATAATTACCACTGTTTACAGTGCTAAACTATAACGACAACTAAAACTTAAAAGTCCCGTATTTGCGGGACTTTTTTTATCAGTAACTTCAAAGTACCTTGTCAAGGCTTAAAGCCTTGACAAGGTACTTTGACTAAGTCTGTGGAACAAAAGCCTTATAAATCAAAGCATCGCCTAAAGTTGAAATTGTATAAACCGTATCAGGAAGAATTGCCGCAGCCTGCCCTCTGTGCAGGGACAATTCAGATTTGTCCGATTTTATTTTTACTCCACCTTCCATCACAAACAATATTTCCAGTGAAGAAGATTGCAGCGTAGTATCTGTTGCAATTTCTTTGTTCAGATGAATTTCTGATATACCAAAGTCTGGAACGGGGCAGTCAAATATTTTTTCAGCCTTTACAATTCTGGGCTCTAAAGATTCCGGAACAATGCCCTCAAACCCTGTGTGCTTAAGCAGTTCAGGCACATCAACATATTTAGAGGTAAGTCCGCCACGCAGCACATTATCACTGTTTGCCATTAATTCCACATTCTGACCTTCAAGGTAAGCGTGGGGTAAACATGCGCTTTGAAATATAGCTTCTCCTTTTTCAGCCTCCACAATGTTGAAAAAATAAACCGAAAAAATACCTTTATCAAAATCCTTTACTTCATTCAAATCCTTTTCTTTGAAAAGCTTTTGCACCCAGTGTTCCGGAGAAGATTTATCCTTTCTTTCTTCCTTCATAATCTCTTCAACCAAAGGTTTTAAAATAGTGTTTGCTTCTTCCTGAGGCATTTCCATTACATGTTGGTATAAACCTTTGATACCTTCTTTTTCAAAAATATTTTTAAAACCATGAAATGCAGGTACCGTATGTAATACTTCCTGTAATTTATTTTCTTCCAAAAAGCCATGCAGCAGCCAGAATTTGCTCAAGGCAATCATTACCTCCGGTTTATGGTTTTTGTCTTTATAATTTCTGTTGGGTGCCTTTATGCCGATTCCTGTTTGCTCTTCTCTCTCAAACCCTTTCTCTGCCTCATCTTTGGAGGGATGCACCTGAATGGAAAGCATTTCTTTCACATCCAGAATTTTATATAAATAGGGCAGTTCGCCAAATTTTTCATGAACTGCTTTTCCTAAAAACTTTTCAGGATTTTGTTTAATAAGTTCGTTCAGCGGATAAGCATTTTCACCATCAATAAGTAAAGATGGAGCGGAGTTGTGTGCGCCCATCCAATATTCGGCACATGGATTATTTTCCGTATTTTCAATATTTAATAAATCGGGCAGAAACTTATATCCGCCCCAGTCGTA
>JAEWWO010000120.1 GCA_023396345.1 Bacteroidota bacterium | reverse complement strand
GAGCAATACAGTAATATAGTCTTATTTGATATGACCCTTGTTCAAATAAATGTGTCCGGTCGGAAAGAGCGATATATTTCTGTTATTAAAAATGTTCATGATGAGATTTCCAGTAATATTCAATTGTACAGTTCAAATGAAAAATATTTAAACGCAATTGATGTACATAAAATATGTGAAGAAAAAATTTCTATTAGTCAAAAGCAAATAAAGGCACAACTTAATAATGTGCAGGAATATAGCAGTCAGCTAACAGAGTTGAATAATCAATACGAACATGCCTCCTTGTATGATGATAAAATACAGCTGGAAAATCTTGACTACAGAATAGGCAAGGTTGACAATCTATATAAAAAAGAAAAGAGCAGGTTGAATGAAATGTACGAAAATCGGCGAGAAGAAATACAGGAAGTATCCAAATATAGCAGAAATCTTTTTGCAGATATTTCTCAATTGCACCAGGATTATATTCGTATAATAAACAAACGCTTTGGTGAAGAATTTAATCAATTTCCTTCTTCAAAAATATACTATTTTAAAATGGAATTGATTCTAGAAATATACGCTGCAATAGTAGACAAGTATATTTACTATATTTCGGAAAACGAATTTAACAATTTCTTCAATCTCATTTCTACCGAAACTATTCCTGTTATAAAAGGAAGGAATAAGGAGAAAATGTATTACCTCCTATCTAAGATGGAAGAAACTATTAAGGAAACTGATAAAAAGAAACATTGGATTTCAACCATATCTTCCTTATTTGGTTTCAAAGAAAAAACATATTCAAAAAACAGTGGAAAAAGCAAGAACATTAGCTCAAGAACTGAGAATGTAGAAGAATTTGCCGACATGATTGACGAAATTTTTAAAAAATACGCTGATTAACAGTTGTAGAAATCCCATTTTAATGCCCTTTCTCTCTTTTTTTGAATTTTTATCTCATTGAGTGTCAATGAAATAAAAATTATTTTTTTAAAAGATTCCCCTTTTCCTCCCCTTATTCTAATTCTAATTTTGTAATGTAATTACAAATTGGCGAAGTACAAGCCTTTTTTATCAACGCAAAAATGTTACCAATGAATTTTAAAGAATTAAAAGAAAAACCATTGTGGCAGCTAACTGGTGAAGAATTTCTTTTCCTTTACCAGGCTTCCCAAACAACACAAAATCCGGAAAAGACTACAGAACAACCCAAAAAATATGTATTCGGTATTATCGGTATTGCCCAGTTGTTTGGATGTAGCATTCCCACTGCACACCGAATCAAAAGAAGCGGAAAAATAGAAAAAGCTATCACACAAATAGGAAGAAAAATAATCGTGGACGCTGAACTTGCGCTGGAATTAGCAGGCAAAAAAACAGGAGGTAGAAAATAAACAGTCATGGAAAAACAAAGCGTTTACATTTATCAACCCAACAGAGTAACCTATGCCCATTTTTCAGGCTTCAGCCTCTTACAGATAAAAGTGGTCGTCTGTATTATGAATGTGCTGCAGAAGGGTATGGAAGAAGAAATGAACGGTAACAATGCTTTTCAATTAAAACTTTTTAAAGAACCGGCCTCGGAACTAATCCGCATTAGCATCAGACTTAAAGAAATTGCACGACATGATCAGTATGCTAAAGTTATAGAAGCAATTAAAGGGTTAATGAACGTTTTAATTGAAATTGAAAGTATAGACAAAAAAAGAATATCTATTTCACACTTGATTACTAGAATGAATGTGCCTAAGTTGGTATGTGGGATGACGCATGTTGATGTTGACCTCTACAAACAAACAGCTAAACATTTAATGCAGATGGAATTCAACAGCAAGGGCCAGCCTGTTCAATTTACCAGATATCTTTATAATGTTGCTATAAACGCGAAAAGTAAATTTACACCTAAATTTTACATGCTACTTTGCTCATGGAAAAAGAAAAGAGTTTTCAGAATTACGCTTGAAGAATTAAAATACCTACTTGGTTTAAATAAAAATGCTTATCGGAATTATAGCGACTTTAAAAGATTTGTATTGTTGCCGGTGCAGAAAGATTTGGAAAACATAGCAGACTGCTGGTTTAATTGTATGGATAAGAATTTTGAAATTAAAAAAGGAAGAAAAACAATTGCATTACTTTTTACGGTTATTGTCCCGGAAATGATTAACGAAAGAAAAGGAAAATGGGATTATCTATACCATCTCTTAAGTACCTATGCAGGTTTTCAAGATAAGCATATGCTTGAATTAAAATCTCACTTACCAGAGGTAACAGATACTACAGCGTTATTGGTTAAGGTTGAAGAACTGCTGACTTATTGTTCCGAAAAGAAAAATGAGATAAGCAATAAGACAGCCTATATTCTTCAGGCACTGAAAAATGGCAGTTATTAACAGCGGCAATGTTGTTTTTTCTCTTAATAGCTCTGCTACTTGTGGTTTCTTCTCGTATGGTAATGTGGTTTTTTCCCGTAATAACTGTGGTAATCTCTCGCAATAACTGTGGTTTTTTCTCGCAAATAATCGGCTCTAAGCAAGTGTACACTTAGGTTTAAGCTATCCTTACAATCTAACAATTATAAACAATAAGATAATCAATGTCTTTTCCGTTTACCAAAAATGTGGATAAGCTTGTTAAAGTTTCAGTGAAAAGGAAAATAAATAAATATAAAGGGAGAAAAAAATTGAAAAAAAATTCACGCAATGTGCATTACCCTGTGGTTTTTCCTCTCAATAGTAAAAAACATAATTTTTCGAAGTGTGGTTTTTTCTCGCTTTGAAAGAAAATGAAGAAAAAACAATTGAATTAATTGACAAAAAATATTCATCAAAAAATAATAAACAATGAACACCCAAAAAATAAAAGAGCAGATAAAAATTCATGAATATTTACATTCTATCGGACTTTTTCCTGCAAAAGAAAAAGGCGATGATGTATGGTTCTTATCTCCTTTCCGGAAGGAGCAAAAACCTTCCTTCAAAGTAAATAAGGTGCTAAACCTATGGTATAACCATGGATTGGGAAAAGGCGGCAGTATCATAGATTTAGTGATGATGCTACATGAATTAAATTTTGATGAAGCTGTCAAAACACTTAATGAGTTTTATCAAAAAAACATTTTTTCTTTTCACCGTCAGGAAAATAATTTATCCAATATTGGCAGTGAAAAAGAAAAATCAGCAGGGCAAAATACTTCCGTTTTTCAGCTCAAATCCATATCGGAAATTACCGATATCCATTTGGTTGAATACATCGAAAAAAGAGCGGTGCAGCTACAAACTGCCCGCACTTTTTGCCATCAATTAGAAATTTTCAATAGCAGGGAAAACTTCAGTTTTCATGCCATAGGATTTAAAAACAGAAGTAACGGATTTGAAATAAGAACAGCTAATTTTAAAGCTTGTTATGCACCAAAAGATTATTCTTTTATTGATATAGATTATCAAGATTTAGCCATTGTGGAGGGATTTTTTGATATGCTTACGGCTTATGAAAACAGACATCGTTTATTTCTCGAACCGACAAACTGGCTGGTATTAAATTCTCTGAACCAAACAGAAAAAACAGAAACAATTATACAGACACCGCAAAATCCATACCTTGTTGGACAATGATGAAGCAGGTGATAAAGGGAAACAAACCTTTCTTTCCATAGGACGAAAACTTGGCAAAGAAGTTATTGATTTATCCCATAAATATGCAGGAAGCAAAGACATCAATGAATGGGCGGTTCAGCAAAGAAATTTATTTCTGAATCTCAAAATAAAAGAAGAAGAGCAACAGCAGGAACCCCGCAGAAAGAGAGGCTTTGCCAGGTAGTTGAGGTAGCCAGCTATGTTCTCATGGTCTCGTAACC
>JAEWWO010000105.1 GCA_023396345.1 Bacteroidota bacterium | reverse complement strand
GTCTAATACGGATGGTGTGGTTTTGCCCCTCTCAACCGGATTAATCAATGTATCGGCTGTGGCAACTAAACCTTCAGATGTTGAGTCCGGCTCAACATCGAGTATTCTGTTTAAATTATTTGTACCGGCACGTGGTGCAGTTGAAACCGGCTGCGGACGTGTTTGTAAGCGATTATTTTCCGGAAGCAATTCTCTGCGCATGTGCGGTCTTATCTCTTCATCAACAGTATTGGGCACATTGTAGTTGGCAGAATCGAGAACGGGTGTATGCTCATCGCTTTCAATATCTTTATAATCTCTACCCTGAATTCTGTCTGTAAGTCTTCCTGAATAAATGGTATCAGACGCTACGTAGGTAGAATCGCCCTCCTGCGCCATGATTGCCAGCGGATTTACCGTAGCCAAAAATGCCGATTCACTTTTATTGGTTTTAATATTGTTGGCTATCACTACAATGCCCTGTACCGAATCTTTGAGAATGGCATTCCCTCTTGCTTCACCAAACCCGTTTCTGTCGTCGTAGGCTACTTCATCGGCAATTAAAGTGGTGGTACTGTCAACAATTGTGGAACGCGTACCAAAATATGCCTGACGGGAATCCATGTTGTAAGATCCGTCAGTAGTTACAATTTTTCTGTCATTCCCACTTGTTATTACCGTAAGTACTACAAAATTGGCAATTCTGGTAGAAGTGTTGTATAGCAAAGAGTCTGTAGTGATGCGGTATTGCGGATCTACGAGTAATACATTTTTAGAAAAAGTTACGTCTCTGGTATCACCATAATACGTGCCTCTTGTGCTGGTTAAAACTGTTTGTCCGTTTACCAGCTTTCCTCCGGTTTTATACACGCCTACACTGGTGTTCATATCGTAATCCAACTGCTCTGTAGTGAGTACGCCACTGCCATCCGTAACCTTTACATTCCCTTTTAAAAAGGCTGTTCTTTCCTTGCCTCTGTATCTTAAATAATTGGTGTAAATATGTACACTGTCCGCATCATTGATATGTACTCTACCAAATGCTTCCATTATGCCGGTAATCGTATTTAGAGAAATACTGTCGCTGTAAAAATAAGTTCTGTCCTGACGAATGATTACATCTCTGGAGGCAAACTGATAATCATTGTTTTTTCCCAGTCTTCCGGCACGGATAATATCATATACCTTAAAATCAGGAGACTGCACACTTACCAATGCCTGCTGTGCAAAAACATTATTATCGGCAATAAAAAATACAGCCGACAATGATGTAAGAAAATATACAAGTATTTTTTTTCTTCCGGACAAATGCAATACGTTTTAAAACTTATTTAATCACTTACTCGTATCTGTACAGCGTATCAGCATTTAACGGCGTGTATCCGGTAGTTGGCTGTAATGGCTTTTTCAGATAATTATTATTATTCTTTTTACCGAACAATGAAAAATGTACGTAACGCTTAGGATTCACACGCAAATCGTCCATCAGTATCTGAAGGCTACGGGCTGATTCGCTTAGCTGATCATAAATTTTTCTGTCGTTGATTAAGGCACCTACTGTACCGTTAGTTGAATTTAACTGAGCTACCGCTACATTTAGAGTTGCAATTGTAGAATCTATTCTGTCTAAGGTTCTTTGTAACTGAAGATTAGAAAGGTTTTGCGTAGTAGTTTCTACATTGGTCATAGTAGAATTGATGCGCCCGTTATTTGCTGCAAGATTTCCTGCAAAAGCATTCATGCTGTTCATTGCAGCAGCAACAGTACCTGACTGTGCATCGAGCAATTGGTTAATTGCATTTACCGATTGCACTAAAGAACCTGTAATTCTGCTTAAATTAGCGATAGTCTGCTGTGTATTGTATCTTGTATTTTCGTCAACTATTGCATTGAAATTGTTGATTAAAGAATCTGCCGAGTGCAAGGTCATTTTAGCCTGATCTGCCAAAGGCACAATCTGAGAGCTTACCTGTCCCAACAAACCTGCCGTATAAGTGGAGCGTAATGTATCGCCTGAGTTAAGCATTTTGCTGTCGTCGCCCAAAGTAATTTCCAAACTGGAAGATCCTATGGGATTGCTGCTTATAGAAGCCAGTGAAGTAGCAGGTATTTCAAAGTCCTTGTTGAGTTTTATTTCTACCAGTATTTCTTTCAAATCCTTTGAAGCCTGCAAGGAATAAACTGTTCCTGCCTGATAACCATTAATGGTAACAGGATTAGAAGTTTGCAGCCCTTTCGCCTCAGAGAATTTTGCATACAAAAAGAAACCGTTTTTGAATATATTCTTTCCTTTCAGAAAATTAAATCCTAAAAAAAGGAATAATACAGCAAAAATGGTAAGTGCACCTATTTTAAACTCATTAGATATTTTCATCTGTATATATAGTTAAATATTGTATTGCCGGGCTTAAAAATCTATGCCTGACATGCTTTTTAATTTCGTTATCATTAATCAAAAAAAGTGCCTGAATGACTGATAATCATAAACACACGTACAAAAGTAATTGAATATTTTATATTTTGATAAAATGAAACGGCTATTTGTATTTTATTGCCAAACCATTAAGATATGTTCTGATAGCTTTGGTAATGGCAGACACTATTTCCTGCTGTCCCTGATAGCTGTTCATGTAATCTTCTTCTTCGCGGTTTGAAATAAAACCTATTTCTACGAGTACGCTCGGCATAGCTGTTGCCTGCAATACCCAAATCCCTTTGTTGCGCTGTTTAGCCATGCGGCTTTCTCTTCCGGTATTGATAAACTCCTGCTCAATATTTTTGGCAAAACTTGCACTTCTGCTGAAATATTGTTTGGCACGAAGGTTATAAATAATATTTTTTTCAGGAGAATCAGGGTCAAAGTTAGCAAGTTCTTTTCTCATTTCATCGTCCATGTACAATTCTTCATTATTGCGCAACGCCGAAGTTTTACTGTCTACTTTATCTATTGACCAGATAAAGGTTTCGGTGCCTTTGGCAGGATTGGGTTCTGTCCATCTTCTGTATTGAGGAACTTTACGGGTATGTTTTTTTCTGCTCTTACCTTTACCGGTGTAATAAGTTTCAGTCTTGTAGCCTGTAAGTTCGCTCTTGCTGATTCTTGGAGCAGCGTTGCAATGAATAGAAATAAACAAATCGCCGCCCACATTGTTGGCAATTTCTGCTTTTGCCTTTACGTTTTGAGTGATATCGTTAGAGCGGGTCATTATTGTTCTGACCTTAGGAAACTCCTTATTAACTGCATCTCTTAATTTTAGAGAAACAGCCAATGCCACATTTTTTTCGAGAGAAACTGCACCTTTGGCACCCACGTCTGCACCTCCGTGTCCCGGATCTATAACAATGGTAAAAGGTTTTTGTTGTGCGAAAGAATCACCGGCAAAACAAATAAAAAATAAAGTAAGTAAAAGTAAATAATTAAAAAATTTCAAAACGACTCGTTTTTTGGTGCGCAAAATAAAGAAATATTTTCCAAATACCGCTAATTCACATTAGTTTCTGAAATCTTTCCTGCATCTGCATTAGATTTATATTTCAGTACAGCCTCAAAGATTCCATCAGCTAAAGCTTCCTGACCATCGCTGCTGTTGAGATACTGCTCATCCTGCGGATTGCAGATAAAACCTGTTTCAACCAAAATGCTCGGCATGGCAGTTGCGCCCAAAACACGTATACCTCTTGTAAACTGCATAGCACCACCGCCGCTTTTAATGCCTTTTTTTCTGAACTCATCCTCCACCATTTCAGCCAAGGCTCTGCTTCTGTTCAGATATTTTTTTAAATATATGGAAGATAAGATTCTAGTTTCTTCATCTTCTATCAGCAAAGTTGAATCGGCATCAAACTCTTTGGAAACCTCTTGGTTTATATAACCTTTCTTTTCTTCATTTTTGGTTGATGACCATACATAGGTTTGTGTACCCGAGCTTGCGCAGGGCAATCTGTACGTTTCATATTCGTTTACCGTTCTTGTACGGGTAACTTTTTTTCTGCTTTTACCTTTACCAACGTAGGTGGTATAAGTTTGTTCTTTGGTGCCGATAACTCTTTTACCATATTTGGCAACAACATCATTTACGTGGATGGAAATGTATAAATCTCCTTTGTTTTCATTTGCAAATCTGGCTCTCCAACGGTTGGCTTCGTCTTTGTTTTGCAAACCGGCAGGCAGGTTACTGTTAGTGCGTGTGTACAGGATATTACAATCGGGTAATGCTTTCTTTAATTTTTCTCCCAGCTTTAAGGCTATTGCCAGATTTATGTCTGCCTCTTTGCTAAAGCTTCCTATAGCTCCCGGATCGGGATAACCGTGACCTGCATCTACTATAATTGTTTTTACTATAGATTTTTTAAAAGGTTCCGGTTTATTTTCAGGATAAAAGGAACTTAAAAACATGAATAAGGTAATTAATATAAGGTTAATTTTATTATGGTATTGAATGAATAACATGGCAATTAAAAGCTAAAAGAGTAATTATGTTTGATAAATAAACTAATTTTACACCCTGATTTTTAATTTAAAAAATAATTTAACTATCTGTTTTTACGTTTTTAGTTAACCTTCTCCTTAATATTGCGTATTATTTGAGAGACAAGGCCGACAAGATTGATATGAATACACTCCGGAATCGTAAAGTTAATATAAAAAACGCACTAAAAATACTCTTTAGTATAGTTGTATTGTGTGTACTTCTTTCGGAGAATATTGCTTCTGCAAATAATAACGTTTCATTAGCCCCGAATATTTTACATCCTTATCTGCAACAATTGGATACTGTAATTTTACCGGCTACTGGCGATACTACCATTACAGACTCTGTAAATATTGTAACTGCACCATCAGACTCTATCATGCTTTCAAAGGATTCTCTTACGGCACCCATTGTTTACAGTGCCAAGGATTCTTTTGTGTTTATGGTACCTCAAAGACAGTTGTATCTGCACGGAAGTGCCAATGCAAAAACCGACGGCAGCAGTGCACAGGAAAGTGTAGATATAAAAGCAAATACAATTTTTTATGACAATGCTACCAACATTGTAAAAGCATGGGGGGGAACGGACACAGCTAAAAATGCCATGAACTTGCCCACGATTGTGCAGGGAGATTCCAAATCTATAATGGATACCATCTCTTTTAACCTGAAAACACAAAGGGGTATTTTTAAAAATACCTATTACAATGAAGGAGAAATATTTGTAAATGCTGAAGTAGTTAAAAAAGTAGAGAAAGATGTTGCCTATGCCTACAACGGAAGGTTTACAACCTGTAACCTCGATGAACCGCACTTTGCGCTGCGTGCAAAGAAAATGAAACTCATTACCAATAAGCTCGCCGTTTCAGGACCTGCGTTTCCTGAGTTTGAAGGTGTGCCCATGCCGGTGATGATTCCTTTTGGTATTTATCCGATGCAGCGGGGAAGAAGTTCCGGAATTTTACCGCCACAGTTTACACAAAACTCCAACATGGGTATGGGACTGGAAGGTCTGGGATACTACAAGGTAATTAATGATTACTGGGATGTAACCCTGAGAGGAAACATTTACTCTTATCTGGGTTTTAACGTTAGTGTAAGTCCTCAATATTATAAAAGATACAGATACCGCGGACGTTTTGCTTTTAATTATCAGTATACAAAAACACTCAATGAATCTCCGCAAATAAGAGACGAGTTTATAAAAAGCAGAAGTTTTCAGGTGAACTGGAGTCATTCTATGGACAGCAAAGCCCGTCCGGGGGTGAGCTTTTCAGCGAGCGTAAATGCAGGAAGCACAAGATATAATGAGAATATACCCAACAATCCTTACCGCAATTTTCAGAACCAGATGAGTTCCAGTATTGCCTATTCAAAATCGTGGCAGGACGGTACGTATAATCTTTCTTTACAGGCGAATCACAACCAGAACAACAGTACAAGACTTACCAATGTAATGTTACCCACCCTAAGTTTTTCTACCAAAACATTTAACCCTTTTATGAATCAGGAAGTTGGGTCTACCGGAAAATGGTACGAAAACTTTGGCATTGGCTATAACGGTACGTTTATTAATCAGTTTTCTTTTTATGATACAGCCTTTTCATTCCGTCATCTTATAGACACTTTGCAATGGGGTGCGCAGCATAATGTACCTATCAGCGTAGCCTTGCCTTCACTGGGTCCGGTGATGATTTCGCCCTCTGTTTCCTATAGTGAAAACTGGATGAGCAGAAAAATGTACCGTTCGTGGAACGAAGAAAAACAAAGAGTAGACACAATCACAAGAAGAGGTTTTTTCACAGCCCGTCAAATGACTTTTGGCATCAGTGCGAATACGCGTCTTTTTGGAACTTTTAATTTTAGAAAAGGAAAAATGCAGGCGTTGAGACATGAAATTAGACCTACAATCAGCGCCAACTACTCGCCGAATATGGCAAGCAATTATTACCAGTTTATACAAACAGACACAAGCGGTATTAAAAGATGGCTATCGCAATACGAAGGGAATTTGTACGGCGGCTTTAGTAATATGGCTTTTGGAGGAATCAGATTCGGGATAGACAATCTGCTGGAACTTAAAATGCGGAATCCGGACGGAGATACTACAGAAAACGGAGCAGAACCGAGAAAAATACGATTGATTGATGGGTTAAGTATCACATCGGGATACAACATGTTAGCCGATTCTCTGCGGCTGCAACCCTTTAACATCAGCATGAGAACTTCTTTGTTTAATAATAAACTTT
>JAEWWO010000298.1 GCA_023396345.1 Bacteroidota bacterium | reverse complement strand
AGTGCTAAGGCATTTCCGCGACTCCAGCCCCAGCCGGGATGTTCGCCCATAATGCCGGCCGTTAAAAACAAAATAAGCAGCGCACGCATTCCGTAATACGAAAAGCGTTCCCACATTTCGGTAAAAAACAATACAAACAACCCTGATGGATGACCTAATACTTTTGATTTAAAAATATCATTGTTGTTATTTATCATAGACATGATTTCGTTGTCGGTTATAGATTACATTATTGTCAGGCCGACAAAATAACGTTATTTTTAATAAATAATCGTTTTTTGCAGAACTAATTCCGACGAATTATTCGATAAAAAGTAAAACATCGTTAAATTCGCAACGCACAAAAATGTATATAATGAGTGGAAATAATCTGAAAATAAAGAATCTGTACAAAAAGTTGAACCTTAGTACGGATTAAAAAATAAAGATTATTGCTTAGATGTTTAAGAAAAAAGATTAGCGTATGAATATATTAATTATAGGTTCAGGAGGAAGAGAGCATGCATTGGCATGGAAATTAAAACAAAGTCCCGATTGCGGAAATTTATACGTTGCACCGGGAAATGCCGGTACAGCTTCACTTGCTAAAAACGAACCAATTGATGTAAATGATTTTGAAAGTCAGAAAGAATTTTGTTTACAAAATGATATAAAGCTGATAGTGGTTGGTCCCGAAGATCCGTTGGTAAACGGCATTTACGATTATTTTGCAGAAGTTGCACCACACATTCAGGTGGTGGGTCCTTCCGAAAAAGGTGCACAGCTCGAAGGCAGCAAAGCATTCTCTAAAAAATTCATGCAGCGCCACGACATACCCACCGCTGCTTATGCCGAGTTTACAGAAGATAATTATGAAATAGGAAAAAAATATATTGAACTGCATCCGCTTCCGGTAGTATTGAAAGCTGACGGACTTGCAGCCGGAAAAGGTGTGGTAATTGCTCAGACCCACGAAGAAGCATTGTCCGCATTTGAGGAAATGATTATAAATAAACAATTCGGAAATGCATCGTCTAAGGTAGTGGTTGAGCAGTTTTTGAAAGGAATTGAAATCAGTGTTTTTGTCTTAACCGACGGAAAGTCTTACAAAATCATTGGTCATGCAAAAGATTATAAACGCATAGGCGAAGGAGATAAAGGATTAAATACGGGCGGTATGGGTTGCGTAACGCCGGTGCCGTTTGCAGATACAGATTTTATGCAAAAGGTGGAAGAAAAAATTATTAAACCCACCATCAACGGACTGGTAAAAGATAATATAACGTATAAAGGATTTGTATTTTTTGGATTGATTAACGTAGAAGGAGAGCCTTATGTAATAGAATACAATGCACGTATGGGCGATCCCGAAACGGAAGTGGTATTGCCCGGTTTAAAAAATGATTTGCTGCAACTGTTTATTTCCCTGAAAGAAGGAGAACTGGACGCACAGGATATTGAGTTTGATACAAGAAGTATTGCTACAGTTGTTGCGGTCAGCGGAGGCTACCCCGGCAATTATGAAAAAGGTAAAAAAATAACACTGCCATCGCATACAGGCGAAAGTATTATCTTTCATGCCGGAACCAAACAGGAAGGGGAAAGTATTGTTACCAACGGAGGAAGAGTTTTGGCTGTAACTTCGTATGGAGAATCAATTACCGAAGCTGTTCAGCAATCTGAAAATATTTTATCTGAAATTACGTTCGATAAAATGTATTTTAGAAAAGATATAGGCAACGAATTTGAATAAAAATTTTTATAAAACAAATGAAATGTCTTGTTCTGCAAGATATACATCGATCAGCCGCAACCTTTATGAAAACAGGGTCGGACGCTCGCTGACTTTTCGTTTCTTTTATAAATTGCTGTTTTTTCTTTCTTTCTTTCTTTTTATTTCCACATTGGAAAGTAATGCTCAGGAAGCCGATGAGCGAAGCTATGAACGCGCAAAACGTATCTTAACAGAAAAAGTAAATTCCGGAGAAAATGTAGATTTTAATGATGTTGGCTATGTATTGGAGCAGTACGCCCTCAATCATCCCGGCAATCCCGAAGCATGGTATTTTCTTGGATATGCCATTGATAAGTTTAACAGCTACGATGGAGAAAATATTATTCATTCCAATTTATTGTTGGCAGAAAGAGCCAGCAGATGTTTTGAAAATTGTCTCGATTTAAGCAATGGCGTGTACAAAGGGCAGCGGTTAAATCTAGATCCGCATACCAAAATTTTATCTGTCTGGGGAGGTCAGGCTATTCGTTATTTATATGAAAACAAACCGGATTCCGTAGCATGGTGTCTCAAACAGGCGGAACTGCGCGGAGGCATTAACGAAACTGTTTTACGCTATTTTTCTCAGTTGCTCGACGATGTAAGCGATAATGCCTATCTCATCAACGCAGGCGATATGCAGGTATATTACATTGCATATTTACAACATGTGCTCAAAGCCAGACCCGATGTAAGAAATATTAATCTCGATTATCTAAACACATCCTGGTATCCACAATTGATGAAGCAATCGGGCAGAATGGAACTGGATATCAGCGATGAAGAATTGCGCTCAATAAAACCTATAGCCTGGATAGCACAGGATGTAAGCATTCCCAATGCGCTTTATCCGCAAGGCGACAGCCTTATTACCTGGCATTTACGACCTACTTTTGAAGGAGGCTTATTGCGTTCAGATGTGATATTGTTGCGTTTGCTGGAACAAAACGCAATGAAGAAAAATGTATTTTTTCCCTCCGGATTACCTGTAAACGTAAGATTATATCTCAATACCAATAACTATTTACAATTACGCGGTCTTACGGTAAAATTGAATACTGTACAGGGTACTAATGATGTAGATTATCTTAGGAGAAGGTTGCCCTCACTTGCTCCGTTTACGGGTAAGGATAAAGAATATCTTAAAAACCCCGACAACCTGCAAATATTGAATACACTGCGTTTTGTACATGCGTGGACAGCAGAGTACGCAATGCTGGAAAACGATACATCCTTGGCTGTTAAAGCATTTGAATTGGCAGAGCAAAAGTATCCCGAATCGTTAATGCCATTTTACGATGACAATGATAAAAAATGGTATTTCGATTTAAAAAGAAAAGTAGAGGAGCTGTCTGTTCCCGTTCCTCCAACAGAAGCTATTACTGAAGATTCTACAGAGGCAATCATTAATCAGACAGAGCCATAATCGGCTCAAAAAATGTATAAATTTGAGCCGATTAATTTCCTTAATTGGCTCATTTACTTTTTTGATGAAGTAATTATATTTTTAATTGGCTCAAAAAATGCTTATATTTGAGCCGATTAATTTTCTTAATTGGCTCATGATGTATAACTGGCAATTAAAAAACTGGCCGTCTTTTTCGTATGAT
>JAEWWO010000018.1 GCA_023396345.1 Bacteroidota bacterium | reverse complement strand
GAATAAGGCAGACTGTTCGTGAGATAGGGTGATGCTTCCATTTTCAAAGATCTGTTTTTGTAGAATGCCCTTTTTTTCTTTTGATGGATACACTTGATTATTTAAAACATTTATTTGTCTGATGTAAACTTTCGGAGGGTTGGTATTTATGAATATATGAGATGGATTAAAAAGATTAAATCCGTTATATCCTCCAAATACAAGTTCTCCGGTACTTAACTTTAAGCAAGTATTTCTTGAAAAATCCAATCCTTGCAACCCATCAGAAACAGTGTATCTTTTTAAGTCTCCATTTTTTATACCTATTTTGAGTAATCCGTTTTGAGATCCACACCAAAGATTGCCATTGTTATCATCTGTTATACTTTTTATATTATACAAAGGAGCGTTACTAAAATGGAAATATTTAAAATTTTCTTTTTCAAAATCATATCTGTAAATTCCTCTGTTTGTGGCAACCCAAAGATTGCCGTTTGAATCGTTATACAAAGTATTAATCTCTTGTGAAGAGACATTGGTGGAGAAGCTGGAAAAATAAAGTGTAAAATGATCTTTTTCCAGGTTATACCTGTTCAATCCACCATCGTGTGTTGCAACCCATAAGGTTCCATTCTTATCAAAACACATGTCGCTTACATCATTGCCATGTAAAATTGAATGGTCTTTTAGTGATTTATTAATTCTTATAAATCTATTTTCATTTCTTTTATATACACAAATGCCTCCTCCTGTAGTGCCTATCCATAAATTATTGTCTTTGTCTTCAATTACTTTCCATATTTTATCCGAGCTTATAGAAAATGGGTTATCTTCAATGTGTTTATAGGTAATGAAAGTTTCTGTAGAGGGATTAAATTTACATAGTCCGCCTTCCCAGGTTCCTGCCCAAATGTATCCATAACTGTCTTTATAAGTGCAAAGTACTGCATCTGAAGAAATACTGTGTGAATTATTTACATTATGTTTGTAATATTTAATGGTGTTGGTCAATCTATTCCATACATTCATTCCCCCGCCATCTGTGCCAATGTATAGATTTTTATTATTGTCTTCTGCAAATGATTTTATGTCTTTAAAACTAAGAAACTTATTATTAAATCCTTGATTAAAGTACCTAAAGCTATTTATCAAGGGAGAATAAATGTTAAGGCCCCCGCGATGAGAGCCTATCCAAATGTTTTTTTGCGAATCTTCGATGATTGAAGAAACTGTTTTTTGTGAAAGTCCGTCAGGATTTTCAATATTATTTTCAATTCTTGTAAAGGCATTGTTTTTCTCATTCCAAATATTTAATCCTCCATTTTCTGTTCCCACCCAAACATTATTTTTGGAATCTATTGTTATGCATTTTATAACATTACTGGAAAGAGTTGTTTTACTGTGCTCGTCAGCAATAAAAGTATAGTTTTTAGCATATTCGTTAGTAAATACATCAATTCCTTTGTCAAAATAGCCCACCCATATTCTTCCGCTGCTGTCTTTCGAAAGATAAGTTATATTATTGCTTCTCAGACTATTATTCGCAGTATTAAGTTTTAAAAGATATTGAAAATTTCCACTATAAATATATATGCCATCATTTTCGGTGCCTATCCATATTTTCCCAAAATTATCCTGAACAATACATTTTACCTTTTGCGTGACCAAATCATTTTGTAATCTTTGAAAGGACTGGCTTTCTTCATCATAAATATTTATTCCCTTAAGTGTTCCAGATATTATCTTGCCTTCATTGGTTTCAAATACAAAAAATACATGATTTGAAAAACCTTCAGGCTGGTTTTTAGTTATAAATACATCATATATATCATCATACAATGCCACACCGTTTGAAGTGGATATCCACAACCTCCTTTTAGAATCTTCTGTAATGTTTAATATATAATTATTGCAAATGTTTCTATGTTTTGATCCTTCCTGAAAAAAGTCAAAGGTGTATCCGTCAAACCTATTGAGACCCTCGGGTGTACCAATCCAAATAAAGCCTTTTGTGTCTTGATATAATTTTTCAATGGTACTATTGGCTAAGCCGTCTTCACGATTTAGATGCTTAAATCTTAACTGCTGAGAGTGAACAGTTGATTGGATAAATATCCCAATTATTAAAAATAGATATTTTGTCATAAAAATAATCGTGATGCTAATTTCGGAAATTGTTCAATAAAAAGTATATATGAGACAAAAAAATACAAACAAATGTTTAATAAAGCAAAACAAATGAACAAATGAACAACACAATAGAGCAAAATAGCCTGTAATTTTGCTTATATTAACAAGAAAAAGAGAGAAACTATATTTTTTATTCAAAATATGTTAAAAGTAAAAAAATGAAGAAAATAATATTATGTCTTTCATTTTTGATAACATTTGCTTCAACAATTAGCGCTCAAGAGCGAATTTTGATAAGAGGAAAAGTGTCAGATGAATTACTAAATCCATTGCCTCAGGCATCGGTTGTTCAAATGGGAACCACAAATGGTACTTTGACAGATTCTGTCGGAAATTTCAGTTTAGCAGTTCCAAGCAATTCTATATTACAAATTGCTTATGTTGGATTTTTCACACAAGAAGTTAGGGTTTCTTCTTCTAACACCAATATTGAGATAATGCTCCTGCCCAACAATACAATGGACAGTGTTGTGGTGGTGGGGTATGGTACACAACGCAAAGAGACTGTTACAGGAGCTATAAGCACTATATCAGATGAAGCACTGGTGCGCACGCCTGTTGCTAATGTTACAAACATGTTGGTAGGGCAGGTGCCCGGTATCAATTCACTACAGGCAAGCGGTGAGCCCGGCATGAATGCTTCTACAATAAGAATAAGAGGCTTATCGACTATTAATGCGAATGGACAGGAGCCTTTAGTTGTTATAGATGGTATACAAAACACTTTTGAAGTGTTAAATGGAATAGATCCTAACGAAGTAGATAACATAAGTGTTTTAAAAGATGCATCAGCAACAGCCGTTTACGGTGTAAAAGGAGCAAATGGAGTTATAATAGTTACCACCAAGAGAGGAAGAAGCGGAAAACCTCAGGTGAATATTACACAAAATTTTGGTGCAACACAGCTTTCTACACAGTTAAATTTACTAGGATCATATGAATATGCCCTTTTTCGTAACGAAGCATTAATCAATGATTTTGGCAATGATCCATCCAATAATCAATACATTTTTACTGAAAATGAATTGTGGAAATTTAAGAATAACAGGGATTATACACCGGATGAAATAGCCGCAATGAACATTACAGAAGCACAAAAACAGGCATTGTTAAATAGTCCGGCCTTATATTATTCTAATCATAATTATTTTGATGAAATGTTGGGTAAAATAGCCCCTCAATACCAAACTAATATTAATATATCAGGGGGTACCGAAAACGTAAAGTATTTTACTTCGGTGGGATATTTTAATCAGCAAGGTTTATTTAGAAATTCTAATTATGGCGGTGCCAATATTAATTCACAATATGACAGATATAATTTTAGATCCAATTTCGACTTCAATTTAATGAAGTATTTCACCTTAACAGTAGATATTTCCAGTCAATTTGCCAAGAGCGGAGGCATGCTGGGTTATGATAAGGATGGTGATCCCACATCGCAATATGCAAGATATAAAAGTATAATGGGAAACGTGCTTATGAGTCCGCCCTATGCCGGACCGGGAATTATAGACGGCAAACTAGTTAGTTCATATGTTACAGGCACCAACCCGCTTGAACAGCGTTTAGGTGCGTGGGGTAGAACTCCAATAACATCTTTATATGACAATCCATACATGGAACGCTATTTTACTAATTTAAATGGTAATGTACGTTTAAAGCATACAATGGATTATCTCACAAAAGGTTTATCACTAACAGGAACAGTATCTTACAATGACAATTACATAAAGGGTGTTTCTTTCCAAAATTATGTTCCTTCTTATGCAGTAAGACGCTCTGCCGAAGATCCTAATGAATTAATATTTTACGGAGGAACAACCGCCCCTACCACAATACAGGACTATTACAGGAGTTATAAATGGAGGAGAATGTATTTTGAAGCAGCAGCAAACTATACTAACAATTTTGGTAAACATGCTGTAACGGCACTATTTTTAGGAAATGCACAAAAAACGTATGCTCCCGACCTTTTATACAATGTACCGGCAGGTCTAATGGGTTTTGCAGGAAGGGCAACGTATGATTATGACCGCAGATATCTGGCAGAAGTAAACTTTGGTTATAACGGATCTGAAAATTTTCCTGAAGGCAAACGCTTCGGCTTCTTTCCGGCCTTTTCTGTGGGATGGGTAGTGAGTAATGAAAATTTTATACCAAAAAACGACATACTTAGTTATTTAAAAATAAGAGCATCTTATGGAGAAGTAGGAAATGATCTTATTGGAGGCAGAAGATTTCTTTACTTGCCCAGTACTTGGGGTTATGTATCTAACTGGTATTATAGTGGTTATTATTTTGGAAACAGCAATGGCAGTTCCAAAGATCCATATTATGAAGGATCTGTAGAAACTTCGGTAGGAAATCCAAATGTCACTTGGGAAAGAGCTTTGAAAAAGAATGTGGGATTAGAATTAAATATGTTTCGTAACAGACTCTCTTTTGTAGGAGACGTATTCCATGAAAAAAGAAATAATATTCTTTGGCTAGTAGGAACAATACCTGGCATTGTAGGTTCTGAATTACCTCCTGCCAATATTGGAAGGGTAACTAACGGAGGATATGAAATTCAACTAGGATGGACCGATAATATCAACGATTTTAGATATGGAGTAAAATTCAATATGGCTTACGCCAAAAATAGAATAGATTTTATAGCAGAGCCCCCTTACCCTTACGCATGGATGAATCAAACAGGATACTCTATAGGACAATATAAAGGATACATTTCAGATGGATTTTATAATTCAGCAGAAGAAGCAGCACAACACATAAATTCTACTTCGTTCGATGGCAATAAAGTGCAAGCGGGTGACATTAGGTATAAAGACCTGAACGGAGATGGTATTCTTGATGCAAAAGACATGGCACCCATAGGTTATTCAAATCTGCCTCGTTATAATTTTAGTTCCAATATCAATTTTGGATATAAAGGATTTGCAGTAAACTTACTGTTCATAGGTGCAGCACAAGGATCTATAATGCTTACAGATTTGTATATCAGAAATCCTTTCTATATGAGATATGGAGCAGCAATGCAGTGGCAATACGACGGGCGCTGGACACCAGAAAAAGCGGCGCAGGGAATTACCCCTACGTACCCCAGAGCATCCATCAGAACTAATGATAACATCAACGGGCTTGCAAGTGATTTCTGGTTATTGTCTACTGATTTTATAAGGTTTAAAAATGCAGAACTAAGCTATACTTTTCAAAACCTTCATTTATTCAATAAGCTCAATATCTCCAATTTAAAACTTTATGTAAATGGTAATAATCTGGCAACCTGGGATAAATTAATCCCTGGCATTGATCCGGAGCAGGCCGATACAGGAGGTGCTAGTTCAGGCTATGTATATCCTATGACACGCATATACAATATTGGAATAAATGTTCAATTTTAAAAACTACGATATGAAAAAACTTATTTATTTATATATTATTTCATTTTTTACACTATCCTTATTTTCATGCCAAAAGAATTTTTTGGAGAAAAGAATAGGAAGTGACCTAAATGTAGATTCTATTTTTTCTACAAGGCAAAAATCATTATCTGCTATTGCACAGGCTTACACAATGAGTCTTTCTTCGGGTATTATGGTAGAAGACTGGGATAATACTCGTGTGCACGGAATGAAAAGTGGTACACTCAGCCATGTTTCAGGAGAACTCAATGCAGTAAAATTTAACTGGGAAGATGGCTGGCAAATTCAAAGAAGTGGTTTAACCGCCAATGATGGCTCGGGCATTCCACGCAGTACCGATGGATTTGTTTATAATTATGAATCTATCAGGCAATGTAATCTGGTTATTGAAAACATTGACAAAGTAGTTGACATAAGTCAAACTGAAAAAGAACAGATAAAAGCTGAAATGACAGTATTAAAGGCTTACAGGTATGAAGAAATGCTGAAGAGATATGGAGGTGTGCCTATAGTGTACTCAACACTTACAGCAGAAAATGATCTTAATATACCCAGAGCAAGTGTACAAGAGCTTGTGAGCTATATTACAAATATATGTGACAGTGTATTACAATATTTGCCTGCAATACAACCATCTCAGGCCGGAGGTAGAGTAAACAAAGGAGTCGCCCTTTCTGTAAAAGCCGAAGCGCTCATGTTTGCTGCTCGTCCGCTATTTAACAGCGCTACTCCTTATTTGAGCTTGGGCGATGATAACAGATATATATCTTTAGGAAATTATGATGAAAACAGGTGGCAACAGGCAGTTGATGCTAATTTGGAAGTATTAAGCTGGGCGGCATCCAATGGAGTACAAATCATTAATACCGGAGATCCACTTAACGATTATGGAAAAGCTGTGGGTACACCGGGCAATCAGGAAGTTATATTGGCATATAAAAATCAATCCGGGATAAAAGGAGGCAACGGAAATTATTATGATCCTCATGGTCCAAGTGGCGGTGCTAATAGTATGAGTTTTATACAACTTAGGCAATATTATAAGGCAGATGGTAGCGAACAAACGTGGCCCGGAGGTAGTTATACAGATTATTGGACAAGAATGCAGCAGATGGAACCACGCTACAAAGCCTCTGCAGTTGCAGCAGGACAAGATGCATGGAACAATCCGGGAGATTACTATTGGTCATCAGTTGTTTTGTCTAATGCTTCTACCTGGGAAGGTCAAGCCGGTACTGAAGGTTGTGGAAGGAGATGTAAATTTTGGTATCATGCGGGTAATAGAGCGTGGTTTGAGTTTCCGGTATACAGGCTGGCAGAAAACTATTTAAATTTAGCAGAGGCTTATAATGAGATAGGAAATACAGCGCAGTCTTTAAGGTATCTTAATGTTATACGCAACAGAGCGGGGTTACCAAATGTTACCGAAACCAATCGGACGAGATTAAGAGAAATAATACAAAGAGAATGGGCGGTAGAGTTTTATGAAGAAGGACATCGCTATTTTGATGTGAAGCATTGGAAGCATCCAAATGTTGGATCAGGAATCATTGGTGGAGAAAAAAACGGCTTTGTTTTTACCTATAATAATAATAGAAGCTATGGCGAGAAGCCTGAAGATTATAATGAATATGAAGTGAAAAAAATGTATGATGCTTATTGGAGTCCTAATCAATTTTTAGAACCTTTTCCTATCGCTGAAGTAAATAAAGGCTATTTAACACAAAATCCGGGATATTAATATGAGTATCACAAATCTTATTACAATGAAAAAATATAAAATGGTCATAGTGGCATGGTTGTATTTCATTACATGCAGTTTAGTTTTTCAACAAAAATCATATGCACAAAACAATGAAGACGAAGAAATTTTAGATTCATTGATCAATGATACAACCATATATGCCCCCGGACCGCTTTTAAAAATAAAATCGGAAAATTCTACAACGGCATATTCGACTGTAAAAGGAGATGTATTATATAAAACGCCTACGGCAAATATATCTAATACTATGTATGGACTACTACCCGGACTTATTGTTAGGCAGGCATCCGGTCAGCCGGGCTATGATGCTGCATCTCTTTATCTTAGAGGATTAAGTTCTTTAAATCAGGGGAATATCACCGTATTTGTAGATGGATTTCAAACCAACTTTTCCTATTTTCAGTATTTATCGCCGGCAGAGATAGAAAGTTTGAGTATCTTAAAAGATGCAGCAGCCTTGGCAACTTTTGGTTTAAAAGGAGCCAATGGAGCTTTGTGGGTGACAACCAAAAAAGGAAGATATGGCAAGCCAAAAGTTCAATTGCAATCAAGGTTTGGTCTACAACAAGCCACAAATATTAACAAGCCTCTTTCCTCTGCAGATTATGCAACGCTCTATAATGAGGCTTATAATAATGATAATCAGTTCAGTACATGGCAGCCATATTATTCAGAGGCAACAATAAATGATCTTCGAAATGGAAATGGTATCAATACCGACTGGTATGCACAAACACTAAAAAATTCGTCATTGTACACCTCCACGGATGTAAGCATAGATGGAGGCAATGAAACAGCAAGATATTTTGTGTTGCTGGGACATATGCGCAATAATGGATTATACAATGTTCAAAATGATGAAACCCACTCTAATGCATATTTTCAACAGTTTAACATAAGAGCGAATCTCGATTTTAATCTTTTCAATTTCTTTGAAGGAAATGTGAACATTGGCGGAAGAACAGAAAAAAGGAATTTTCCTAATTATGATGGCACACAATTATGGAATAATCTTGCCAAATATCCTAATATTATTTATGCTCCTGTAAATGAAGACGGCTCTTTTCCCGGAACAACAGTTTATCCTGATAATCCTTATGCATCCATCAGAGAATTAGGATATCTTTCTACACATGATAGAACATTGTTAACTAATATAAACCTAAAAGAAAAGTTAGACTTTATAACACCGAACTTATATTTATTTCAAGGAGCATCGTTCAACACATGGACACGAGGCACTTACAGGGTGTCAAAAGATTATGCACGTATTATAAATGGACAACCACAAACAACAAATCAAAACACAAATGCAATTGCCAGCGATGACAATGGTACCAACCAATGGAACTGGCTACAATTTATAGCTGGTATTGGCTACAATAAAACATTTGGTTTAAATACTATTAATGCAGCAATGAACTACCTGCAGTATACTTATAATGTAGATGCCAATCAGAATCCGGGAGCGGGAAATAATATGCAATATGGGCATCAAAACTTTGGCGGACGTATTCATTATAGTTATAATGATCGACTAAACGCAGAATTCGGTTTTGCTTATAGTGGCTCTGATAATTATGCATCTCAAAATCGTTTTGCATTTTTTCCCTCTTTTTCAGCGGGATACAATATTATTAACGAGGCAGACAATAACGATAAGGTTAATTTCTTTAAAATACGAGGATCGGTGGGAACTTCAGGC
>JAEWWO010000005.1 GCA_023396345.1 Bacteroidota bacterium | reverse complement strand
AATATGAAGAATTTCAATACGACTTTCCTTTTGGCGACGCTGATAAAAAATTCCTCCTCTCGCGCAGTTTAACTATTAATCAATTTAAAAGTAAGAATTTTTACAAACAATATGATTCACTCGGTTTTATTTTGGGCAAAGAGCCTCAAATGATCTATGAAATGAAAACCGACAGCAAAGGAAATATTTGTAAAATCAACACATTTGGAGTTGAACCGAAACTAGATATTCCCAAAAGCGAGATAATTGAAATGGTAATGGGAGCATCCGAAGCGGTAGGTTTAGGTAATGAAAATACAACACACAAAGAAACACATCTAATTGTAGGATACTGGCACTTTTTAGATGAAATAACAGTTAATATCGCAAATGGAACACGTGATACACTTTCATCTCTCTATTTTGGAAGTAACAATGAAAACGCATCGTTAGACCTGGTATATAATGGGGAAGAAACAGAATTGGAGTTTGTATATAAAATAGAGAAAATGGGCTTAAAAAATGAAGCAGAAAAAGTCTGTTTATCTGTCGGCACACAGCTGCAGCTTACGTTTGAAATTCTGAAGCTCACCAAAGAAGATTTACACTTAAAGTTAATCCCTGAAGAATCTTCCAAAGATTGGCATTTTTCAAAAGACATTATTCATTTGGAACGAATTGCCGGACCTGCGGAAAATATATAGTTTCTCTTTCTGCCTATAAAACCAGTATTATTATGACACCATACAAAAAATACCTTTTCACGAGAATTGCGGCAATGCTTGCAGTTGTTCTTGCCTATTCTATTATTTTCTTTATCACCATAACTTATATCTGGGATGAAAAAACGTATTATGAAGAAAACACCGCGTTTGAAAATATCTTCATGATATTTTTTTATATTCTTTTAGCATCTGTTATCACCGTTTTTGGTTGGCTGATTGCAGATGTGGTGAGGTTTCAAAAAAAATCAATGCCTACATTCAGAAATACAGCAATCGTATTGCTCTCACTATGGTTGGCGGCTTTGGCGTTTTGGGTAAAAATTTATTTTGGATTTTAACAAGTTGCCAAATTTCTGTAAAAACTCCGCGAAAATAAGCTTTTCTCTATCGTATATCAAGTCAGTATTTTCTTATGTAATTATTTTTTCTTTCTTCGTTTAACTTAAAACTTAAAATCATGTTCAAAAAATTTTTAGTATTTGTATCAGTAGCGATAGTTCTAGTTTCATGCGGCGGAAGGAATGAGTATGCCTATAATGAAAAGACAGCCAATCTATTTCTCATGGTTATGGAGCACGTGGATAACACACATAAAAAATTACAGGATGGTGGCTTCGAGCCCGGATTAGAGTCCTCCCAGTTTTCAGGACCCGTTACAAAACCCGCTGACCAGTTAATACAGTTTATAGAACAAAGTGAAAATGAATTGAACGCTCTAACTCCCAGCGAGGAAGCAAAGGAATTTGACGGCGAAGTAAAAAAATATTTTAACGATGTAAAGACAAAATATTATACTGAAATCAGGAATTATCTCCAGGAAAAAGATACCGCTAAACAAAAGGAAATCTATCAAAATTTAGAAAAGATTTACCATGATCTTTCACTGCGTCCCGACCAGGTTTTGGAAGTACAGAAAAAATACATGAAGAAAACCGGCCTCGATTAACCGTTCAAAACACACATGTAAACCGTAAAAGCAGAAGCTAGGCTCTTTAAATTTAACAACAATATCTTACTAATATAAAGTAGAGATATTATATCGGCTTTTCTTAAAACAATTGGAATATGAAATGTTTATTAGTTACTTGCTTTTCCCGCTTTATTTTAAAATTCTACGAATATTGATTTATTCCTTGCAAATATTAATGCATTGTTTATCTCCGGCAATTTTATATTTACTTTGCCTTCAACTAAAAATATTCTATTTTTATTTTATCAAATACAATAGTTAATTGTACTGCTTAAGAAAAATATCACTCATAGCAATTATTTGCAGCCTGTTTATTATTTCGTGTAAGGATAAGCCATCCGCTGACGAACAAAATACATCCGCCTCAAATACTGATGAATATTATATCTCACAGATTATTGCTCTGGATACAATAGCTTCTGCTGAACAAAGAAAAGAAGTGATTGCCACTTACATCCAAAGTTTTGACAAAGACTCTAAAAGTCCTTTTTATCATTATTACAAAGGACGTCTTTACAGGCTCAACAATCAAAAAGACAGTGCTATTGCAGAGTTTAGTGCTATGCAAACAGATGAGCATAATCCTGAAATTGACATATTAAAAAATCTTTCTCTGCTCGAAACCGAGATAGGACAAGGCATTTCGGATGCCGCGCTGGTAAACAAAATACAGTCAGCCACGCAAAATGCCGAACAAAAAAACAGCAGATTTTTGTATGCGCATTACGACCTGATGGCTCGTGCATTTTACCAAAACAGAAATAACGCAAAATCATTGGAATATACGCAGCAATATTACAACGTACATCCTTTTAAAAATCTGCCTGCAACCGAGCAGCGTTATTACGATATTTCCTTTATGCTTGCAGCAAGAATGCGCGATGCAAAAAAAATGGAAGAGTATAACAACAAGGCACGCTCGCTCGCTATTAAACTCAATGACAGTACAGCTATTGCCCGCTCGTTTGACAATGAAGCACAGACCTATGCTATGCAGGGCACGCCCGGTAAAGCTGTAGAAAGCAGTCGCAGGTATTTTAATTATCTTAAAGAAAAAAACAATCTGAGTCCGGTAGCGTACAACAACTTGGCGGCATCTTTTCAAAATAACCGACAACACGATTCTGCCATTCATTATTATACGGAAGGTATCAAGCTGATGGAGCAGACCATGCCCAATAATAAAAACCCTTTGCTCTATAACGGTTTAAAAGAAGCACAGGTTGCTACCGGTAATTATATTGCGGCTTTGCGCGCTGCGGACTCTGCTTCCATCATTGAAATTCGCAATGTAAAAACTATTGAAGAAGCCAAAATTGCAGAAGTTCACGAAAGATATGAAGCCGAAAAAAAAGACAGAAACATTGATGAATTAAGAAAACGCAATGAGCTCAACAACGAAGTCATCGCTCAACAAAAATGGACACTTCTTTTCTCTGCACTCTTATTCGCTGCCAGTCTTTTTACACTTTTCATTTTTTACAGACAACGCTTATTAAGAAATAAAAATGCGTTGTTGAAAGCAGAAAACATACGCCTGCAAACCGAACAAAAAATGTTGCAGGCTCAGTTGAATCCACATTTCATCTTCAACGCTATTGCTAATTTGCAGAGCCTAATTGGCAGCGGACAGAAAGATATATCCATGCAATACCTTGCTGCATTTTCAAAACTTTTAAGGAATATACTGGAGCAAAGCAGGCAGGATTTTATTCCGCTGGAAGAAGAAGTTCAATCACTTTCTACCTATCTTAATCTACAAAAAATGCGCTTTCCCAATGTGTTTGATTATGAAATAAACATTGCCGAAAATATTGATAAGGAAACCACGCTGATACCTCCGATGTTGATACAGCCTTTTCTGGAAAATGCCGTAGAACATGGTTTTCGCAATATTCACTACCCGGGATTTATTCATATTGATTTTAATGCCAAAGACGAAAAAATATTGATAAGCATAGATGATAATGGCTCAGGCATTGCAGAAAAAAATACAGAAGTAAAACAAAAAAAATCGCTGTCGGGAATTATCCTGAAAGAAAGACTGGACGCGCTCTTCAAAAGCAATGGAAAGGAGGCGCACTTTGAAGTTATTGATAAAAAAAACAATGGCAAAAATGGCGTCTTGGTTAAAATCACCCTTCCGGAAATTTTGGATTAAAATAAAATAATAACTACAACAATGAACATCTATATTCTTGAAGACGAAATACTGATACAACAACACCTCATCAATGTTTTAAAAAACATTCCCTATGTAAGTGTTATTGGATTCTCTGATGAAGTTGCCAAAGCTTTAAAGGAAATTCCGGAGTTAAAGCCTGATTTAATTCTTGCTGATATCCGTTTGAAAGACGGCGACAGTTTCAGGCTGTTCAGTGAAATAGCTACAGAAGATTTTCAAATTATTTTTCTTACAGCTTATGACGAATATGCCATACGTGCACTCAACCTGGGCGCACTTGCTTATCTGCTGAAACCGTTGGATGAAGCCGAGTTGCGGGCAGCGCTGGATAAATGTTTTTATCAAAAAGAAAATGAAAAATTCTCTAAAAGTCAGATAGAAATTACAGACAATTTTTATCAGTCAAAACAAATTGCTGCTAATCGTAAAATTGCACTTCGCAGTCAGGAGTTTATTGAGATTGTGTCAATTGATGATATTTTGTATTGCAAAAGCGATCGCGGCTATACCACATTCTACATTAATAACAAGAAAAAAATTATGGTTTCCAAAGGGTTAAAAGATTATGAAACCATGCTTGAACCGTTGGGCTTTTTGCGTTGTCATCAATCGTATCTTGTAAATTTCAATTACATCAAAAAATATTACAGAGAAGGTACACTACAAATGCAAAACGATGAAATGATACCCGTTTCTACCAGAAAGAAAGAAGAGGTACTGCGCTATCTGGAACAACTGACCTAACAAAAACTCCGATAAAATAATCACCTTGAACATGAAACGTATATTGGTTATCCTCTTGCTATTGATGAGCGATGGCATCAACGCCCAACAAAACCCTCAGCCAAAAATGCTGCACAATTTTGGTGGTAATGATGGCGGAATCCTGATGCTTGACAATAATCGCTTTGCGCTTTGGGGCTATGCTACCTTTGTTCCAGGCAGCTATATTATTCAGGGAGATGTAATCCATTTTACTCCCGATGTTTACCCGACTTTCACTATGGCTGCAAGAAATGAACCTGCGTTGAAAAATAAGCTGCGCATACGGTTTGAAGGTTTTGAGAGAAACCAAAATTTTATTCAGTTGGATGATGAACAGCCTATTCCCGTTTTTAATGAAGGAGCTAACTGTTTCGGTTATCCGTTCATTGCAGAATTTAATATAAAAAACGAGACGAAAATAATCAGCTTTACTACCGTTAATGAGGTAGAGGGTTTTGATAAATATAGCAACAATTATTCTTTTCCTGTTTCAGGAAATAATGATTTTATTGTAACGCATCATCAACTTTCTTATTACCAACTTCCGTTTGTTGGAAAAATGAAAAAGAAAAATGGGGAAACAACACTTTCAACAGAGCATTACGGTAATTTCAGGGATAATACTTCTGAAGAAAATGTGGATGAGCTTTTATCATTTTTTGAAACCGGCACAAGATTAAGCAAAGAAGTATTCATTAACAGAGACAATCAAGGCTTGGACCTGGAGACGGAACCGGTAAAAAGCTATTTTGATATAAATGATTATGCTATTGACACCAACAAAAATATTTTAAAATATAAAGGAGAGAATCTTTTCAATCCATACAATGATGAAATAAGGCGATACCAACCGCTACAGCCTGTAGTAAAAAATGAAAGAATAATTAGTTTTTCTGATGCTGCTAATACACCGGTATTTTTTACCACTTGTGAAGATGCGGAAAATTCTTATCAATATAAAAGCCAAAGAGAACTGAAAGCTGAAAAAGAAATGAATAGCGATTCCCGCGAAATACCAATTCTGAAGCCAACGAAAATTTTTAAAAACTAAAGGATAAAAAATGCTTAGCAATTATCAATATGTAATAAAACTATTAAAGCAATGATAAATATCAATTCAAATCCTCGTAAAACATTTTTAAAAAGAATCTTAAAATTCAGCGCAATTACTATTGGGATGATTTTATTAATTCTGATATCCGCCAATTTTATTTGGGTTTCAGCAAGGGAAACTTTATTGTATAAGTTTCAGCAAGTGTTAACCTACAGTAAAGAAGACTGGAAAAATTACAAGGATATTCAGGCTAAGATTAACGAGAAAAATAGCAACCCACAAAAGGCGTTTCAAGACACTATTATTGTTGAACCTATTGCCATGGCTGATGATTTTTATCCTGTAGATACTAATAATACCACACCTGAACTTCGTGAAAAAGAAATCCTGAAAGTTAGGAACTTAGTTTACAAAAATCTTCGTCCTGCAAAAATTTTTCCTAGTGATGAAGATGCTCAACTTGCCGTAAACCTTTATACCGATAAAAAATTAACTGACGTGATCATCAACCAGAAAATAAACATAAAGGTTGGAAAATGCTACGAAAACCCAAATAAAGGTGATGCTGCTAGGTGTGTAAGCTGCATGATACTTCTCTATAATCGTGAAAAGAAAGATTGGGTAGAGGCGCCGGACGGAGAGAATTTTCTGCAAACCGCCTATGATTTTTACCAGGACACAAACGGTGATATTTGGAAGGCAAAAGAGCTTTCAATAAGTATTCCGTTTGATGAGGAACTTTATAAAAAGTATGAAAAAAAGTAGTTGTATTATAAATTAAAAGGGAAATTGACGAAATGAAATTTAAAAACTTCTTATATATAGTTATTCACCGGTATTCTTACCACTTGTGAAGATGCGGAAAATTCTTATCAATATAAAAGCCAAAGAGAACCCGAAGCGGGAATAAAACAGAAACCGGGCAACCCGCCAGTTTTGCAGCCAGTGAAAATTAATTTGCCGCAAAGAATTGAATGAGTTTCTAACCACAAAAAATGTCATTAAGAACCAAATACATCATAGCTTCAGTTTTGGTATTCGTGCTATGTTGGCTGTTCATTGGTTACGAGAATCCGGATAACTATTTCCTTCAGTCAGATTCCCTGTTTATCAAGAAAGAGCCCACGATGAAGTTGGTGTTTTCTTCTCCACTAAAGGATAATGAGGATTGGGCATTCAACGAGATACCGACCGATTTACGGCAAAAAGAAATGGATTACCGCAAGTATGTAACGCAAGACAGTGGTTTTTTCCCCGTTATTTTACTGCAATTGTTATTGTCTTTACTTGCTGTGGTTTTCATAAAAAAAGATGTTGCACTGTCTAAAGCGGCTCTTCATTTTGTAATCTGCGCTCCGCTTACCTTTCTAATGATTGCTG
>JAEWWO010000373.1 GCA_023396345.1 Bacteroidota bacterium | reverse complement strand
GGGTTGTACGTATTGTACACCTGAAATTTCTTCTGTGGGGATGACAGAGCAACAGGCTAAAGATGCAGGATACGAACTGAAAGTAGGTAAATTCCCGTTTGTAGCATCCGGAAAAGCTACAGCAGCGGGCGCTACAGAAGGTTTTGTAAAAGTTATTTATGATGCTAAATATGGTGAACTGTTGGGTTGCCACATGATTGGCTACAACGTGACAGAAATGATTGCAGAAGCTGTAATTGCACGCAAGCTGGAAACTACAGCGCATGAAGTTTTAAATGCCATTCATCCGCATCCGACCATCAGCGAAGCCTTTAAAGAAGCAACTGCAATGGCTTACGGAGAAGCAACGGACATCTAATTGAATGAATAATTAATAAGGAATAATTAATAAGGAACTGCAGCAGAGATGTTGCAGTTTTTTTATACATTTGAGTTAACAATAAAAGTATTATGCAAATCTCTCTTGAAAATAAAAAAGCATTGGTGGGCGGGGCTACATCCGGACTCGGAAAAGCAATAGCCATGCAGCTTGCAGTCTGTGGTGCTTCTGTAACGCTTATGTCGCGCTCAGAGGAAAAACTGAAAAATGTATTGACAGAACTTCCTGCAAATAATCATCAAAAACATTCTTATTTAGTTGTAGATTTTACAGACTACAATGCTTTCAAAAATAATATTAAAAATTATTTTGCAGATAACACGATTGATATTTTAGTAAACAATACTAACGGACCAAAGGCTGGCGGCGCTTTGGATAAAACAACTACAGATTATCAGGATGCTTTTGATTTGTTGTTTAAAACCGTGCATCATACAACACAACTGGCACTGCCGCATATGCAACAACAGGGCTTTGGCAGAATCATCAATCTTACTTCCCGTACTGTTCAGGAGCCGGCGGATAATCTTGCACTATCAAACACTATTCGCTCCGGCATAACCGCATGGGCAAAGACTTTGGCGAGTGCAGTAGGCAAACACAACATTACCGTAAACAATATTCTCACCGGAAATTTTGATACAGAGAGATTGCAATCTTTGTTCACCGGTCAGGCAGAACAATCAGGAAAAACGTACGAAGAAATAAAACAAAAAGCCGCAGAAGAAATTGCTGTAAAAAGAATCGGCAAACCTGAAGAGATGGGTTATCTGGTAACTTTTCTCGCTTCAGAGTTTGCCGATTATATCACCGGCACCAACATTACTATTGATGGCGGTTTGATGAAGTCTTTGTAGATTAAATTTTATCAAGCACTTCAGCAATAATGGAGTATCCTTTGTCTTTGTTGTAGGCAGTTTGCACATCCTGCATAAACTGTTCTTTAGGATATGTATCTTCATGCTCCTTGAAACGACGCAATAATTCATTACCAAATTCAGGACGCGGTCCCCAATGATTCAATACATTATTATCTTCATCCATGACAATAACGATGGGTATTGATTTTGAACCATTGGTTAAAAACATATCCATTAAATCAGGGTGCGTATCTCTAAGGATATAGCGCATTTCCACATCTTCTTTAAAGAACTTATATAACACCGGTAAACTCTGTGCCGCATCACCACACCAGCCTTCTGTAATGATTAAAAATCTGCCTTTGAAATTCTTCAGAGCAAATTGCTCTTTCTGTGCTTCGTCCGCTTTGTACGTTTTCAGCAAACGCTCTATTCTTCTTGCGTTCAGCACATAATATTCTGTGTAATCAGCATTTACAGGATGAACAATTGTTTCATCGATATGGTTGATATATTCATCGAAAGAAATTGCTTTATCCCAGAATTGCGTAAGATTATTTTCCATTATTATAATTTGTGCGCAAAGATACTCTTAATATCAGGATGAAATGTGTAAGAATTGTCACAGTTTTAGTATGGTTTTGTGCTTCATATCCTTTCAGAAAAAATATAAAAAATAAGACAGAAAAACTCCTGTTTTTATCCGCACTTTGTATAGTAGCTTATTATTCCATTTAATAAATTGTCCTTTATGAAAAAGCTTATTCTTTTAATGATTATTTTATCTCCACTTTTTGTTCAAGCTCAAAAAGTAAAGCTCATACCAGTTGACGAGTTTGGAAATGAAATTCCAAATGATACTAGTAAATGGATGTCAAAAGATCATATTAAATTATTAGAATCCATAAAATTGAATTATAAAACTCCAGACACTTTTTCAGAAATATCTGTAGTTGAATGTTTTGAAAATAATCCCAGACTGAAATCTATGTTTGGTTGCGAATGGAACCAGTTACTTTCAAAAGATGAGCAGTTCCTTGCCTTTATTCCATTACATCGTTTTTTCACGAAAGAAGATTCTATTAGTTTTAAAAAATCTCTTCTGGGAATGGAACTGCCTGATCTTAACAATCAGCATGCATCCCAGATTGAGCTCAGATATTGTTATCTCTGGGGAAAGATGCGTCTGTAAAAGGCGAGAATGCAAATTTTAATTGGAGAAAATATGTGCAGTATTATTCTCAAAAAGAAACCAAAGAAAAATTTAACGCTAATACTGCATTTACCTATTCTGTAAAATTAAATGACGATGAGTTGTATAAAGATAAATACAAATTTCTAAAGGTGTTGGTTTTACAAAAAAGAGACAGAGGATTTGTTGAATTATATTGTTTTTATACAGACGATGGAGCTAAAGAATTGGAAAAATATTGGGCTCTTTTAGAAAATGCTTTCAGGTATGAGGACTAAACAATCGTATAAATAAATCTCTCAATTACATAAAATGGCGCTCCATAGGAGCGCCATTTATATATCCTTTTACTACACAGATATTGTTCCTACGGAACAAGGCAATTGTAAATTCCCATTTTTAAATCAAATTTTCCGGCAGTAATCCGTAATCTATAATATGCAATTTGTAATCTGTAATCTGCAATTTACAATCTGCAATCTAAAATTGATAATTAACCATTAATAATTAATCACTATTCTTTGTTAATTGTTCATTGTTAATTGATAAACCGTTGTACTGATATACTTCTCGTCAGGTCTTAAAATAGTATTAGGAAATGAAGCTACATTCGGACTGTTGGGTATAGCCTGTGTTTCCAATGCTACGCCTCCGTATTGCTCGTAAGCCGCACTGTGTAAGCCTTTGCGCGTAGCATCCCACCAGTTGCCCGCATAAACTTGCAAGCCGGGTTGATCTGTATATACATTCAGTTGTCTTCCTGTGGAAGGATCTTTAAGTTCAGCAGCAAGCTTCAGTTCTTTAAACGGATTTTGTGTAAGCAGATAATTATGGTCTATACCTTTATCATCAGGAAACTTATCCATATCCTCTTTCAGTTTTTTGAATTCGCCGTAATACAACGGATGTCCCGGACTGAGCGTTTCTATTTCACCAGCGGGAACGTTGTTGGCATTCTTAACTGTGTATTCATTGGAATGTATTTTCAGTTCATGCTCAAGCACATTCGTTTTAAAACCATTCAAATTAAAATAGCTGTGATTGGTAATGCTGATAGGGGTTGCTTTATCGGTATATGCCACATAGTGTATACTAAATCTGTTTTCTTTATCCAGTTTATAAGAAACTTCTGTCATTAAATGACCCGGATAACCTTCTTCACCATCCTTGCTGGCATATTCCATAATTACGCCTACTTCGTTTTCGTCTCTTATTTCTTCCAGAACGGTCCATATTTTTCTGTTGAAACCGTCTATACCTCCATGCAAACTGTTGGGTCCATTGTTTACAGGCAATGTATAATTTTCGCCGTCAATGCTGAATTTTCCATCTGCAATTCTGTTGGCATATCTGCCCACCAATGCTCCTAAATAATATCCTTTATCGTCTTCATACTCTGCGGGTGTGGCATAGCCTGCAACAATATTATCGGTAGTGCCATCTTCATTTTTTATTTCAAATGCCTGCACAATACCACCGTAATTGCTAACACTTACAGAAACTTTTCCATTGCTTAGTGTAAATAGTTTTACGTTTCTTCCATCAATTTCTCCCCAGATTTTTTCTCCGAGATGTAAATGGTTTTCCATAATGATTTTTTTTAGTTTATTTATAAATTAAAAAATTACAAATTATAAATTATAAAATTTCTTCTTCCTCTGTTCTTCTGCCTTTTTCCTGCTTTACATACTCATACAAATTTTGAGATTCGTGTGTAAGCTTATCAAAATTAATTTCCAGTTGTGGTATTAAATCTATCAGCGTACTTATTCTGCCTTCTGTATCCAGAAATTTATTCAGTACAACTACGCGTTTCTGCTCGAGCAAACACCAGCCACTTTGAAAGTTCCCTCTTTCGTAGCGTACGGTGTATTCAGATTCTGTAAGTATATCTTCCAGTTTTTTTAATGATGCCGGCGTATTTTTTATCATGTATTTAATTATTAAAAGTCCAGTCTTTTTTCTATTATTTCATTTATTTTTTTAAAAAGATGATGTGGTTTATACACTCTCCAGTTTTCCATTTCCATCAATTCTATGTATTGATGCAGCTTTGCCAGTTTATACTCGTATTGCGCAGCTTCTGATAAATTAAGCATTACAGCCCATCCGTCATCATCATTCAATCTTTCAAACAAATCTACATAATATTCGCTGTCACTGCTGTGAAAGTTTAAAACGTTTTCACCAATCAGAATAAAATGCACAACACCTTCATTATATAAATGATCTATTACCTCCATCTTCAGCGTCATAATATCATTTTCAATAGCATCGTTCCATTCTCCAATCAATTCTATAATGGCTACTTTCAAATCATAATCGGCATAAATAATTTTGCAGTACAATGTGTTGCTGCCAAACTCATCCCACTGAGGATGTATATAATAATTATATATAGTATTGGAATATTCAAACTCACTGTATTCTCTTCCATAAAAAGGAGAGCGCTCATCTTCTTCAGATGCATATATATGTCGCCAGTTAAAATGAGGCTCTAATTCGTGCATGATTAACTTCTGTTAAATATTCCTCTTCTTCTGGGAGCTGCTGATGGCGCTACTTCCACAGGTTTTACATAGTCGAGTAATGCCTTGTTTTCCTTATATAATTTCAACACAAATTCTCCGAATAAAGTATTTGTCCAGGCAAACCATTTTCTTGTAAAATCTATGGGCGAATCCTTATCAAAACTCTCGTGCATAAATCCTGTACCGGCGTGAGTTGTTCTCAGCATTTCTAAACAATCGGCAATTTCTTTGTTATCTGTAGAAGTCATTCCGCGCATGATGATAGCCATGTGCCAGATTTTGTTCATCCCGGTATGCGGACTGCCCACACCTTCTGCTGCTGTACCTTTGAAGAAGAAAGGATTTTCTTCTGATAACACATATTTTCTTGTATTCAGATACGTAAGATCTGTCGGGAAAACTGAACCCAGATACGGCATGGATAATAATGAAGGAATATTTCCATCGTCCATTAAATGATAACTGCCATAACCGTTCACTTCAAACGCATATATTTTTCCGAACTGCGGATGCACAATAGTTGCATAGTTTCTTAATGCTGCGAATACATCCTTCGAAAGATCTCTGGCTTCTTTTGCTTTCTCCGGATCCTTACCTATTGTTTCCCACATTTCAGCTAAATGCACCAATTCACTTGCTGCAAAAAAGTTAGAAGGAATTAAATAAGAAAATACCGTAGCATCATCGCTGGGGCGGAATGTGGAACAAATAAGTCCATTGGGTTTTGCAGGATAACCATAACCCGACAAAGGCACACCGTCAGTAGCCCAGGAAGTTGTACGCATAAAAGAATATGGACCGGGTCCGTTAAATCTTTGCTGCTCTTTAAAAGTTTTAACCACGTTTACCATGGCATCTTTCCAATACTGATCAAATGGAGAAGTATCTCCTGTAGTTTTCCAGTAACCGTATGCCAGACGAATAGGATAACACAAACTGTCTATCTCCCATTTACGTTCGTGAATACCGGGTTTCATATCTGTAATATCCGTTTCTTTCCATTTGCTCACCTGCTTTCCGTCTTTATAAAAAGCATTGGCATAAGGATCAAGAATAATACATTTATTTTGTCTGCGGATAACGCCTTCAATTAATTGTTTCAGTTGCTTGTCGTTTTTTGTAAGTGGAAGATAAGGCCACACCTGGGCTGTACTGTCTCTAAGCCACATAGCATCTATATCTCCGGTAATAACGTATGTATCCGGCTTGCCATTCACCATAGAAAAGTCTACCGTAGTATCTAAAGTATTCGGGAAACAATTTTCAAATAGCCAGGCAATTTCTTTATTCCTGATATTATTTTTTACTTCATTGATTTTATTTTCTACCGCAACACTTTTAAAATGTCTTCTGCCCACCGGATAGCGCACCACCGGAAAGTTTACCGGATTTGTATTTACACCCGGAGCTGCTACCTGCTGTCCGAATGCATTATTTGCAGCCACTACAGCCGCACCCGCCATTGCCGTTTGCTCAATAAATTTTCTTCTTTTCATGTACGAAAGTTTGATTTTACTATTTTATTTCTGCATTAAAACTTTAATTATTATGAATAATCTATAAGTTTATTACATGAATGAATTTCTGTTTTTTCTGACGTATAAAAATACAAATTTGTTTAATCCTAAAAAAACTGCTTTGCAAACAATGGGTTTAGAAAAAAGTTAATATTTACTCCTTTTTAAATTTTTGACTCTTTATTGTATCAAAGTTTTTTAATTTTGATACGAAATAATTCGTAAGCTATGCAACGAAAAGAAACAAAACCTACAGATGGCGAAATGGAGATTCTTCAGGTGCTTTGGGATAAAAAGAAAGCAACCGTGAGAGAAGTGTACGAGATTATATCTGAAAAGAAAGATTGTGGCTATACCACTACACTCAAACTAATGCAGATTATGTTTGATAAAAAACTGGTACGTAGAAATACCTCAGCAAAAACACACATATATGAAGCATTGATTTCAAAGCAATCGATGCAGAAAAATCTTGTAGAACGTATGGTAGATAACGTTTTTCAGGGCTCTGCAACCGGACTGGTGCTTCAGGCTCTGGGAACCGGCAAACCTTCATCAGAAGAATTAAGTCAGATTCAGCAACTCTTAGATCAACTTAAAAAAGATTCTGCTTGACCATCTTAGAAGCCATAGGACACAGTATACTTCATATACTTTGGCAATCTGCCATTGTGTACGGAATCTTTATGCTGATATACAGAAAAATGCAAGATAATCACGCCTTTATGTATCGTCTTGCTATCGGTGTTCAGTCGGGCATTTTTGCATTGTTCATTTCAAATATTATTTATTTCAGCAATGTAAGCAGCGTAAACTCTGTACAATACACTGGTTTATTACATGGCTTTAATACAGCCGAAATACTTACATATGTTTCTGTATTTTACTTTCTGTTTCTTATTATTCAGATATTCGCTTCAGTTTTTCAATCTTTGCGACTGAATAATAAAATACATTCTGCCGAAAATCAGCCGGCTACAGAATGGATTAATTTTACACAGGAATGGATAACAAAACTAAATATTACCCGAAAAATAAAGATTGTAAGTGGTGATAAATTCAGTTCGCCATTTACCAAGGGATTTTTAAAGCCGGTTATTTATCTGCCTGTCTCTATTTTCACCAATTTGACACCTTTGCAGATAGAAGCAGTTATTCTTCACGAACTTGTGCACATTAAAAAATATGATTATCTCATTATCCTTATACAGAACATAATAGAGAAGGTACTGTATTTCAA
>JAEWWO010000335.1 GCA_023396345.1 Bacteroidota bacterium | reverse complement strand
TCATTAATATCATATTTGCTGTGTTCCCATTCAACAGATTGCACATGACCTTGTGAACTTCTGATACCCGTTTCATGCGTAGGATCCAGCCGAAACTTATTTTTATCGATAGTGATTTCTTTGCCATCCTTTAAATCCTGCTGTTGTTTGGGTGAAAGCTCTTGTCCATTAATTTTTTCGGGAGGCTTAATTTTGTTTTTTTCTATACCGATATACTCATTCGTATCCTTATCAAAATAGACAAGCAGCTTTTTCTCTTCACCATTTACTACATGTGTAGTTTTGATAAATTTTTTCTTACCCGATTCAAGCGCTTCTGTCTGGTCTGCACCCAGATTAAACACGTTTTGAGCAATAGAATTGACAGGATGTAGATGAATTTGTGTTTCTCCGTTTTCTTTTTTTGAAAGAGACATTTTTGCATCTATTTCTTTAGATGTACCATTTTCATTTTTAGTAATTCTCATCAAAGTTGTTCTTCCACCAGACATTAAGGCATTATAAGTAACCTTGGGAAGTTGCCTGATATCATTTTTTGATAATCCTATTTTAGTCAAATCATTTTCTGATAAATCATCTATTGTAAATTGCATGATTGAAATAAATTAGTGAACGAATTATTTTTAGTCTATTCTTTTCAGTTCTATTTTTACGAAATTATGCAGGGTACTATTCGATTAAAAATAATTATTCTATTATTTCTATTATTTAAGATAAATACAATCTTTTCCCAGTCAACGGTGTTCAATACAATTCGAAAATGGGAAAAAGCTATCAATCCTTCTATAGATACAGTACCTGTAAATACTGTTTCTCTAATCAACAATTCAGCAGATAATCATTCACCGCAAACCATCGGTTCAATTACGATGAATAGACAGGAAAAGATGTTGAATAATTTCAAGACAATAGAAAAAATACCTTTTTCTTACCCTTTAAAGAAGTTGATGATAACGAGTCATTTTGGTTATCGTGTTCATCCGGTTACAGGCAACAATAAATTCCATAACGGTATAGATTTGAAAGCTTTTTATGAGCCTGTTTTTGCTGTGTTTTCAGGAAGCATAGAACAGGTGGGATGGGGTGAAAAGGAAGGATATTATGTGATAGTTAAGCATGCAGAAAACGTACAAACCATTTATTGTCATCTTGCAAAAACTAGGCTTCAAAAAAATGAATCAGTTCAGGCAGGGCAGGTGATAGGTATCAGCGGAAATACCGGTCAATCTACCGGCCCACATCTACATTTTGCAGTTAAGTTTAAAGAGAGGTATTTAGATCCTATGCAAGTGTTGAGAAATCTTTCAATACCTTTTGATTAATTATAAAAAAAGTTTTATACAAACACTTTATTATAAGTTGATAATGATGCTGAAAAATAATTTCCTTATTTTTTACAAAACATTATTTATCTTTACTATCGTAATGGGTATTACAGTAATGGACGTTACGATAAATAAATTTCTATATGCAAAAATTTTATAATCGGGAAAAAGAGCTTGCTCAATTGGAGAAAATTTATAAGCAATCCGGCAAATCTGCACAGATGACTTTTGTTGTAGGGAGAAGAAGAATTGGTAAAACAAGTCTGCTATCTTACTTCGCTGAGGATAAAAAATATCTTTATTTTTTTGTAGCAAGAAAAAATGAAATTTTGTTGTGCCAGGAATATGTAGAAGAGATAAAGCAGAAACTACAGGTAGAAATTTATGGAGAAATCAAAACTTTTAAAGATTTGTTTGGCTATTTAATGGATTTGTCCGCAACCATACCATTTATCCTTATCATAGATGAGTTCCAGGAATTTATCAATATCAATGCTTCCGTTTATAGTGAGATGCAACACATATGGGACAGTAAGAAAGATAAGAGTCGCATAAATCTTATTTTATGCGGATCGGTGTGTACGTTGATGAGCAGAATTTTCGAAAACTCCAAAGAGCCTTTATTTGGCAGAGCTACTGCGCGGATGCAGGTAAAGCCTTTTACGATTAGCACAATCAAAGAAATTTTAAATGATTATAGTTCTAATTATAAACCGGATGATTTATTGGCATTTTATACATTCAGTGGGGGAGTAGCAAAGTATATAGAACAATTTACACACCAGAAAACGCTGACGTTTTCTCATTTTTTAGAGACTATTTTTGAAGAAAACTCTCTTTTTCTGGAAGAAGGTAAAAATGTACTGATAGATGAATTTGGAAAAGATTACGGTAACTATTTTTCCATCCTTTCTTTAATTCTCTCCTTATAATCAGAACTAAGATGATTTTCCTTCTGATTGTTTGGCAAAAAAGTATCCAACAAAAAAACAGTAATTTGCTTGTAACCCATTGATTCTAGAATTCCAGCCACTTCAAGCGCAATTAGTCCACCTAAAGACCAACCCAACAAAAAAATGGGTTCAAGTAAATCAAACTTTTTGCAATATTCATGTAGATAAAGTTCTGCAATTCTACGCAATGAATTAATTTTTTCTTTGCTTTCAATATTATGGTTTTTAATCCAAATGCAATTAAAAAATGGAAGTAAATGTTCCGTTATAGCCTTATACATCTCTGGCCCAGCAAGTCCAGGAGGGAAAAATAATAAGTTAATCAGACTCGGGTTATATTCATTTTTATATAACTCAATTAAATCATTACTTTTGGAATCAAGAATGTGTCCAATAGTTTTTAATCTATAGATATCAGCCACTTCAATTTCCCACCCTATTTCTTTACTAATTCGTTGAGAGAACAAAATCGCCGAAATAGAATCTCCGCCAAGTGCGAAAAAGTCATCCTTTAAGGTTATATCTTCACGCCCTAGGATTTCGCTACTTATTTTAAGTAGAGTTTTTTCTTTTGATCCCATTATAGCTCCTTTAGGCTGTCCCAATTCAGGAATACCAGTTATAAGATTCTCTTTTATTGATTCAAATTGTATTTTTAATTCATTTTCAATATCAAGGCGAGAGATAGCTATTTGCTTATTAGTCTTTAAGCTAAGAATTCTATAAAGAATCATATAAAGTTGCTGGCCAGTTATACCGTTACTACTTTGATCCTCCGATAGTTCAATAT
>JAEWWO010000334.1 GCA_023396345.1 Bacteroidota bacterium | reverse complement strand
GGGTTGTATAATATCAATAAAACTCTTTCGGGGAAAAAAATTAACCTGTATTCTTTAGATTTTTTTTTGACTGGGAAACAGCAAAACAGTCTGATATTGACAAATACATTCCTGTTAATAACATTCGCTACACTATAATGGCTGAAAATTTTAAAAACTATTATTCAAAAAGCTATTCAAAAAAAGCATTGGTGATTATGAAGTCGAGGCACGCTTTTATAAAGGAATTTCCTATAAAAAACTTCGGCTATTATATTGGAGAGCGTTATGATAAAAAAGTTGCCAACGTATTTCTCAACACCATTATTTTTACCAGTAGAAAGGTTAAGGATACAGACAATGCTGTAACAGCAATCAGTTCTCCACACGACGGTACTTGGGAAGCTGCATTCCTTAAAGCAAATAAAGACAATCTTGGTTTTGACTTTCAAAACACACCTTTCGGAAACGATTCATTTGATATGTTTCCGGCTGAAAACAATTATACTTATAAAGATATGTTTACAGGTCTTATTTATTACAAACCACTCCCTGAATGGCAAAGAATTTATGGGTTAAACAATCTGATTGATAAGAATTTTGAACAGGAAGCACTGAGAAGATTTGAACTGTCACAAAATTTTTCAAAAACAATCTATAAAAACCAAAAAACACCGGAAGAGAATTTGAAGTCTGCCGTTGAATATTCAAATGCCAATCATACAGAATATTACAGAGATTTGTTTCCAGATCTTGTAAAAAGTCTATTATCGTTATCTTTAAATTAAAGTTTCTCCGCTTTTACTCTGGCGAAGCGTAAAGCTTTCAGCATCCAATCGGGCAATGGTTTTGAGGAATCTCTTTTCTTTAAATTTATTGACAGATTTAATTTTTTAGCTACCGGAATTTTATGTGTTTCCACCAGCTCAATCAGTGTACTATCAGGATCTTCAATATAGGCAAACTGTCCGGCGGCATCGCCCATGTCAAATGATTCTCCGTCTTTAAAATTACTGGCGCTGTCTGCAGTAAAAGGAAAACCAAGACTTTCGCATTTTGAACGCAATGCATCCATATTTGTAATATCGAAACACAAATGAATAAAACCCGGATCGCCCCAATATCTGTTTTCAAAAGTTTTTTCAGGTTTTCTGTCAAACGACTGAATGAGTTCAATATAAGACGGACCCATTAAACGACTCAGACTTCCTTTTCTAAAAGCATGATGTGTCAGCAATACACGTCTGAACTGTCCGTCTCCCGCAGGCAGATGTTGAATATCAGCAAAGGTGCCGGTTTCATCTGCTACAATTTTATCATAACCCAGTATTTCCTGATATACTTTCAACGACTTTTCAATATCCGTAACACCGATTATAGCTCCTACTACACCGCCTGAATTTCTTTTCTCGTCTCTGAAAACATAATCATCCTGTACAAACTGAAAGAAATTTCCGTAAGGGTCTGCCACGAAAAAAGTTTCATTTCCATCAATTGTTTTTTCTACATCACTGATGATTCTTACAGAATCCTTGCCTTTCATTTCTTTAAATGACTCTGCAATATTTCGTGTTTTAATTTTTGCCACATTAATTCCCAGATCGCCCAACTGTAAATCTTTTTCTGCATGTTTTGGTTTACGGTCGGTATATTGCCATACTTCAAAACCACCACCCCCTTGCATATTCAGCGCAATTACGGCATGTCTTTTTTGAGGTTGGTTGCCTGTGTAAGGAAGCATCAATTCGGCTACAGTTTTATCTTCAAGCACACGAATATCCATATTAAAAGCATCGATGTAATGTTTCCAGGCTTCTTTTAAATTTACCACTCCAATTCCAATTTGTTGTATACCGCTTATCAGGTAATTCTCCATAATTCAGTTGTCTTTGAGTTGAATATATTTTTAAGTTGATTTAATTTTTCTCACCATTTTTCTTGCCAGTCCGGGAAAGAATCTTTTGATATGTACCATCATAATTTCTTTGCCGCCAATATATGTTTCGGGCTCTTGCCTGCGAATAGCTTCCACAATTTTCTCTGCTGCCTTCCCAGCGCTGATTCCCTGCGCCTGTCCGTCGTCCATTTTACCATGCCTTGTTCCGTCAGCTTCCAGTGCATTCAATGAAATATCCGTTTGTACACGACCGGGACAAATAAAACAAACCCTGATATTTTTATCGTAATATTCTGCATGTACAGTTTCAAAATAGCCATACAATGCAAATTTTGATGCCGCATAGGTAGAGCGCAAAGGGAAACCAAACTTGCCAGAAATACTTGTAGTAACAGCTATTGTACCGCCTCCTTGCTCAATCATATGAGGTAAAATCTTTCTTGCAACTGCTACGGGCGCAAGATAGTTCACCTGCATAATTTTCTCTTCAACCATTTCAGCCGTATCTAAAGCTGCCGAGCGCTGACTGATGCCTGCATTCAAAAAAAGAATATCGATTTTTCCGAAAATACTTACAGCACGTTCGCAAAGAGATGCAATATTATTTTTATCAGAAAAATCATAAGGCAACACCTCGCATTCTGCAC
>JAEWWO010000273.1 GCA_023396345.1 Bacteroidota bacterium | reverse complement strand
GGTCTTGGCCTTCCTGATAACCTCCTACCCAAATCAACTTTCCGGAAGCTGGATCATAGACCTGGAACCCACCTTGCCTGTTATTAGGCAATCCGTTATAAGGAAGCTTCAAAATCTTATTAGCATTATATGCTCCGTTAAGATTTAATGTAACTCTCCAGTCCTGATTTTGAAAAACTCTGTAATTAATATTCCATTCTACACCCTGATTTTGTAAACTACCATTATTCGATGTTAAACTTGTGAAACCTGATGTTGCCGGAAGTGTTAATGATGAAATTTTATCCGTAGTAATTCTGTTATAATATGAAACAGAAAAATCAATTTTACGCATTATTGTTGCATCAAAACCAACTTCAAAAGTAGATGATCTTTCCCATAATAATTCAGGATAGGGTAATCCTGATAGTAAGTAACCTATTGCGGAATTATACTTATTAGTACCGTAAGAACCTTGTAAACTATATCTTCCAATACCTGCTACATTCCCATTCTGACCATAACTGGCTTTTAATTTAAGTTGGTTTATGGTACCTGCAAGGTTTGAAAAGAAGTTTTCCTTATGCACATTCCAACCTAAGGAAATACCAGGGAATGTACCCCAACGGTTGTTTAATAATTTGGAATATCCGTCTCTTCTTAATGTAAATGTCATTAAGTATTTATTATCGTAATCGTAGTTTAAACGACCAAAGAAAGACAAAATTCTTTCTCTTGAATGATATGAATCAATATCTCTGTAAGGAGCTGCGTCTTTAAGAGTTAATCCCAAATCCAAAAAATCGTCAGTTGGAGCTCCTTCACCAGCAGCAGAAAATCCCTGAGAATAAATATTGTAATATTCCGTACCAACCATTGCATTTATATTATGCGCAGACCCCAAAGTAGTCGTATAATTTAAAAATGCATTATACAATTGGCTTACTGCTTTATCAGTACTTGCCTGAGACCTTCTGCTAGTATAATAACTTCCCGGGCTTCTTAAATAATCTCTATTAAAAGATTCATAATAACCGAGATCATAATAATAAGTAGCATTAGCTTTTAAATACAAATTCCTAAGAAAATCTACTTTAATACCCTGTATCATTGTAAACTTATCCGTATTATTTCTTCTGATAAATGCCGGATCTGTAACATTGGGATTTCCATCCTGATAATCTCTACCTACAAGTAAATCTCCATTTTCATTAACCCCACGCATTGTAGGAGGAGCCCCTAATGATCTTGCCATATATCTACCTTCAGAGTTTGTTACAGGATCTCTCCATGTAGCATTTACAAAGTTTAAATTAGAGTTTGTTGTTAACCAGGGTTTTATTTTGTATTCTGCATTCAGCACAAATGATAATCTTTTATAAAATGTATTTACAGGCAGCCCGGTTTCACTGTAATATCCAACACCAGCATAATATTTTCCTTTGTCATTACCACCCATAGCAGATACGTTAATATCGTCTGTAGTAGCATAGTCTCTTAAGGCTACTTTTTTATAATCAAAAAAGTTGTAAATAAGAGTATCTCCATAAATTGGATCAATCATTGTTTGCCATCCATCTGCCAATTTCCTGCGATTGTACTGATCTAATTTCATTGTACTCCATACAGCTGTAGAGGTTTGGTTACCATCGTAGTAAGTATTAGTTGCAGGATCATAAAATCTATTCCCAGTACCAAAAGGTCCTGCAGAAGTTAGCTGACTTAATCTACTAGCTTCATAAATTCCTGAAGTTTGAATAGCTTTCCTTGACCAATAAATATAATCTTCCGCATTCAAAAATTCGTAAGGATTATTAATAGTATTAATACCTTTTTGATATTTAACACTAATCTCAGCCCTACCCGCTTTACCTTGTTTCGTAGTGATTAATATTACTCCATTATTGGCACGTGCACCATAAATAGCGGTAGCAGATGCATCTTTTAATACTTCAAGACTTTCTATATCATTTTGGTTAATATCATGCATCCCATTTCTTATAATACCATCAACAACTACCAACGGAGAACCACTTCCGTCATAATTAGTTCCTCCCCTTAATACAACCGAAGGCATTGCTCCCGGTCTTCCTGAAGTTTGCTGTACCCTTAAGCCTGGAATTGTACCAGCAAGTGCAGAGGCAGGGTTCGCTCTAGCTCCTGTTTCCAATACACGATCATCCAATTTAGAGACAGAACCTGTAATCTGAGATTTTCTCATCGTTCCATACCCCACTACCACAATCTCATCCATTTCTGCATCATCGAGAGTTAAAGCCATGTCTATAACTGTATTTTCTCCTACTGAACGGGATTCAGTTAGATATCCTGTATAAGTAAAACTAACTTCGTCTGTTTTATCTACAACAAGCGTATAATGACCCGCCGCATCAGTTAAAGTTCCAACTGTAGGTTTATTAACAACCTGTACAGCTGCGCCTTCCAAGGGCTTTTGACCTTCGCCGGTTACTGTCCCGGAAATCCTGACAGATTGCGCCAGCGAAGTAAATGCAATACACATAAAACTAAAAAGTATTAACAGTTTTAGTGTTGAACTACGTACTTTCATAATAATTTTTTTAATGGTGAATGATAATTCTATAAATGTATGACATATTTATTAAACAAATGTAAGACATATTTTACAAATAACAAAACTTTAGACTTATTTTTGTAAAAAAATAATAACTTCATGTAAAGCTATTTTGTAATACATAAACAATGAGATAGTTATAAAATTATTATATAGAAATTGCTATAAAAAATTGAAAGAGAGAAGTTGGATGTAAATATATAAGTGTTCAAAAGATTATAATTAAATGATTAAAAAACAACTCATATCCTCCCTGTTTTTATTATTTATTCTCCTGCCTATATTATCGCAAGCCCAAACA
>JAEWWO010000246.1 GCA_023396345.1 Bacteroidota bacterium | reverse complement strand
TCGCCCACAACATATATATTACTATCCAGATTAAATTCTTTTTGTTTCAAAAACGCAAGCGCAATATCCTGCGTAATATAAACTGATGTACCATCTTTACGCTGTACCAGTTTTTCATCCAGACCATCAGAAGTTAAATCTATCCACACACTTCCGTCTTCCTTTTTTATGAAAACACCTTTTTGCAATCCATCTTCAATCAGATCTTTGCCCAGTAAATATATTTCGCTTTCGTAATATACTTTATCAAAACGGCTGCCAATATTGTTATAGGTAATATCAAAACCATCATACACCCATCCGTTCATTCTTTTCCACAAGTCAATAACCTCGGGCTTTCCGGCTTCCCAGTCGAACAGCATTTGCTGTGCTTCTTTCATAATGGGAGCTTCTTTTTCAGCCTCTTTCTCGGTGAGACCCTGCGCTATTAATTCTTTAATTTCTTTTTTATAAGCATCATTAAATTTCACATAATAATCACCTACAAAATGGTCGCCTTTCACCCCTTCTGATTCCGGCGTAGCACCATTTGAAAACTTTTGCCAGGCTATCATACTCTTACAAATGTGAATACCTCTGTCATTCACCACACAGGCACGTACCACATCATTGCCATTTTTTTCAGCAATATTGGCAATGCTGATTCCCAGAAATATATTTCTTAAATGTCCCAGATGAAGAGGCTTATTGGTATTGGGCGATGCAAACTCCACCATCAGTTTCTGCTCCTGCTTTTGCATCTGTATACCGTTTTCTGCATTGCTATTTAAAAAATCAGTATAAAAATTATCAGCAACGGATACGTTCAAAAATCCTTTAATAACGTTGAATGCAGTGAATAAATCCGGATTGTTTTGAATAAGATAATTACCTATTTCTTCTCCCAGTTGTTCCGGAGATTTTTTTAATTGTTTGATAAAAGAAAATAAAACCAATGTATAATTTCCTTCAAATTCGGGCTTTGTGGCATTGATTAATACTTCATTTTCAGTAAGTGAAAGATTGTACAACGCATTCAATGCTTCAACAGACTTTTGCTTTAATATATAGGTAATATCCATCATAATAAATTAATAATAATTTGCAAAAATAACATTACCTGAGCCTTTTTACAAGTATTAATTTTTTAAAAAAATCTCACTCTATACTAACAATCGTTTTAAACCATTCTGTATTTCATACATCAAATACAACAATAACTAAATAATTTTCACATGCTCACCAAAATTTTTTCAATCAGAAACATGATTATTGTTTCTATCGTAGCCTTCTTTGCATCCTGTACCACACCCTACGGCGGATACTATGGGTACAACAATAATTACGGTTATAACAACAGAAACAACGGCTACTATCACAACGGAAATTTTTACCGTTATCAAAATGACAGATATTACGCCAACAGAGGCTATTATTACGATGGCAGATTTTACAGAGAGAGAAGATTACCGCCCGGACAAGCGAAAAAAATATATGGAGGTCAAAGCGCAAAATACTATGCCCCCGGACAAGCCAAAAAGCGCAACAACTATTACAACGATAGATATAATAACAAAAACAACAAAAATTATAAACACAATAAAAATAAAAGAAGATATTAAAAATATATAGCACAATAATTTTTGGCATGATATTTTTATATAATATAAAAATAACTAATTAAAATTTTAACCTTAAACAGCTGAATACATTTCAGCTAAAACACCAACCTTTAAAAAATAGAATTATGAAAAGACTATTGAAAATAGCAACCCCGGCTTTATTGATAGGCGCTTTGGTACTAAGCACTAACGATGCGGATGCTCAAAGAAACAATAACCGTAACAACGGTAAACAAAATAATAAAAACGTAAACAAAAGATACGACCGCGACGACAGATACGATCGCAATGACAGGTATGATCGTGATAACAGATACGATCGTAATAACCGTAACAGAAATGTGAGATACGGCGATGTTTACAGAGGACAAAGAAGTAATCTGCCACCCGGACAGGCTAAGAAAGTTTACGGCGGACAAGCTACTGACTATGCCCCCGGGCAAGTAAAGAAAAATAATAACAATGTACGTTACGACCGCAGAACAAGAACTGTGTGGGATGATATATTCGGAACAAGAAGAAGATAATATCTTTGAATAAATCAAAATCACAGACCGGCTGAAAAGTCGGTCTTTTTTTTATATCTGACCAGTTTATTTGCCGTGAATGATGTAAATTTGTCGGAATAAGCATGAAGGAATTACATCACAGATTAAAGAATATAATTTTAAAAACGGTGGATTTTTTTTATCCGCCGTTTCGGCGTTTTATGCCTCTGCAACTGTTTCGCTACGCAGTTTGCGGAGGAGCCAACATGGCATTGGGAATGTTGCTCTACCCAATTTTTTACAACTTTATCTTTGCGAAAGAATTGGTGTATACTGATTTAATTGTTATATCGCCACACATAGCTTCTTTGTTGTCTAACTTTGCTATCACATTACCTATCGGGTTTTATTTAAGTATGTATGTTGTGTTTCCCGGCTCGGATTTAAGAAGAAGAATACAATTTACAAGATACTTTGCAGTAGCAATTATTAATCTGCTTTTAAACTATGGATTGATGAAATTATTTGTAGAAGTTTTCGGCTGGTTCCCTACTCCGTCTTACTGGATTACCGTGGTCTTGGTTGTAACCTTTACTTATATTGTACAGAAGAATTTTACATTCAGAAGAAAGAAAGAGGAACTAACTCTTTATGAAGAGCCGATAGATAAGGACCAGAATACAGATAATAAATAACAGAATAGAAATCCTGTTCATACCGTGCATCATTTTAGTGTTGAAGTTTGCAGGTTTATCTTTTCTTCTTAAAAATAAATATTGCGCTATTTGATTCCAGATACTCTTGAGCATAAAACTTTTTTGTAAAAATAGATTTTTTTTGATTTTGATGCAATTAGTTTTTACTTTTGCAACCCTGTAAAGGGGGAATTAGCTCAGTTGGTTAGAGCGCTTGCCTGGCAGGCAAGAGGTCACCGGTTCGAATCCGGTATTCTCCACAACCTGAAAGCCTTGTAAACAGTACGTTTCAGGGCTTTTCTATTTATTATAACTTTATTACATTTTATAAATTTGCCCCACAATTTGCCCCACAAAATTCAACTTTTAAGATTTCTACTTGAAAAACAAGGGAAATGCATTTATCAACAGAAATAAGTTTGGATTTACGCACAATAACCTATAATATGTTTAGGATTGCTCACAATAGAAGTTTAGATTTCCTCATATTAGACTCGTGCGATTGTTAGGATTTACACACAATTATCCTGTTGAAAGTTAGGATATGCTCACAATAATGTTAGGATTTACACATAATATCTCGTATTAATATGTTTATATACAACTGTTTAGAATAGTCTAAATAGATTAAAAAGATTTTTTTAAAATACTATATATTTAAAAAAGAATCTAAACAGAATTTTTTTTATTTGGATGTGAATAATAAAGGGAAAAATTAATTGAACTGCCCGGAAATTTCAAACAGCAGATGGACTATTTTTTTTATATCTTTCTACTTCTTCAGATAATTCCCTTATTCGTTGAGACTGGCTAAGATGCTGTTTATGGGACTGAATAATTTGTTCTTTTAAATCTTTATTCTCTATATCAAGTTGTCTGATTTGTTGCGCATATTCTTCTGCATCGTCTTTCATCTTTTTCACCAATAATTTTTTATTTTGTACTCGTAGCTTTTCCGGTTCTCCTTCGTTATTAATCAACCAATCTAAACTATATTCGGGAAAAGTCTCTACTAGTTTTATCAGCCACTTACTTTGAATATCAGAATTATTCGCTATTGCCTTGGTAAGAACGCCTTTACTAGCTCCTAGCCTGCTCTCCAACATAGTTATCGTAATGTTCTCTTTTTTAGCTAATCTCTCAAATGCTTTCAATATCTTATTCATAGATGATGATTCTTATCGGATGCAAATTAATAAAAATAATAAAATAATTTAATAATTATTTTATTAGAAGAATATTATCTTCTAATTTAGCCATAATCAAATAAAATTTATCATTCTAAAAACTTGTTACTATGAACAATTTATTAAAATCCAACCAAATTACACCCACTCCATTACCTAAAACAAAAGATTTTATTAAAGCTAAGGCTGTTGACATTACAGCTGATAATTATAATCGCTCTTTAGATTGGGTTTATAAAGTATTAAGAGGCGATATTATTAATAAAAACACGAAAGGAGTAATTGAATTTTACAATGAAAAATATAGAATACTTAGTAATAAAATGCGCTGAATATGGAAGGTATTATCATCCAGTTAAACAGAGAGGAATTATCGGATATAATTATTTCGGCAGTTCGTAATGCTATTACGCAATATGACCGGGAAAGAAAAATTAAAGAAATAAATATAAAAGAGAAGAATAAAATCATCTCTCTAGAAGAAGCCAGGAAGTTTTTAGGAATATCTAAAAGTAAAATTTATTTACTGACCAGCCAGAATGAAATACCTTTTATTAAACAGCGGAACAAAATTTATTTTAAAACAGATGAATTGGAAGAATGGTTGTATTCCTTTCGACAGAAGACAAAGCAAGAAACTGAAGAGGAGGCAGAAAAAGCTTTCTTGCACAGAATTCAACATTCCGGAAGAAAGAAAAATATGAGCAAATAGTTATAAACCTCTAATGATGAAAGACTATTATTCAATGTTCCACTTATGTATTGGATACTTTTTTACCAGTGTAGAGACTCCACATAGTGTTCAGGAAATAATTTCTATTGAGAATAAATCTACTGTTTTGTTGGGCAACAAAGCAAATAGTACCTGCATTGAGAATCTGCTACCTATTCCATTAAATGAAAAATGGATTTTTGAATTGACTGAAAAAATTAAGTTTAAAGAGTTTTATTTTTTAAAACTTGGAAATAATAATTTCATTATAGATTTATTGTTAAGCAATGATACGCAAATTCATTGCAAGATAAAATACGTTCATGAACTACAGCATATTGTAAGCTTTTGTCATTTTACTTAAATTGATTATGGAAAACGAAAGGGGAACAACAAAGCAGTTTCTTTCTCCTATTTATCAAAGTAATGAAATCTCTGCTTCTGTATTTTTACAGCAAAAAAAGAAGCATGTATTTGAGCCATTAAGTTTGTATCAAAATAAAATATTCGCTACTGTTATGTATGAACTGAATGGTCTTCG
>JAEWWO010000234.1 GCA_023396345.1 Bacteroidota bacterium | reverse complement strand
TTTCCATTGTTATAATTAAAGAAATACTTGATTGTACAGATTATTACAATTAATTACCGACAATTAAAATTTATATTTACTTTCGTCTGCCGATAAAAAAGAAACATTCATATAAATTTTTTTGAAGAACAAAATTATGCAAATTATACCTGCTATTGATTTGATAGATGGAAAGTGTGTCAGACTTACACAAGGCGACTACACGCAAAAAAAAATATACAATGAAGATCCTTTGGAAGTAGCTAAAATGTTTGAAGATGCAGGCATTCAAAGACTACATCTGGTAGATTTAGATGGTGCTAAGGCGGGTAAAGTTATTAATTGGAAAACATTGGACAATATTACTGCTAACACCTCTTTAAAGGTAGATTTTGGGGGAGGAGTAAAGCAGAAAAATGATGTGGTTGCCATTCTGAATTCCGGCGCTTACTTGGTAACGATAGGAAGCGTAGCAGTCAGAAATGAAGAGCTATTTACTGAATGGATAGAGGAGTTTGGCGCAGAAAAGTTCTTTTTGGGTGCCGATGTAAAAGAAGAAAAAATTGCTATATCCGGTTGGTTGGAAACAACAGAATTAAATGTATATACCTTTATTGAAAAGTATTTACATAAGGGCATCAGGAATATATTTTGTACGGATGTGAGTAAAGACGGACTGTTACAGGGACCCTCTGTTGAATTATACAAAAATATTCTTAACAAGTTTCCGGATATCCTGCTGGTAGCAAGTGGGGGAGTTGCCGTAAATGAAGATTTACAGCAATTGAAATCAGTTGGTTGTAAAGGAGCTATTGTAGGCAAAGCTATTTATGAAAATAGAATCTTATTAAAAGATTTTGAAGAGGGAAGCATATAAGGTAATTCTATAATGAAATGTTAAGTGTTTAATCTAAACTAAGGTAACAATCATAAATATTGATATTATTTTAATTAAAATAATTCATTATAATGATTGTATTTAAGAAATTTTATCAAAAATATTAACGTTTATTTGGAGATAAACTTAAAATGAGTTTAATTGCATTTTCTTTTAATTTTTTTAAGACAATTAAACATTTAGTATGAGAAAAATTTTTCTGCTTTTAGCGTTGTCTGTATGGTTGTTTCCAAGTGCAGAAGCACAAACAAAGACTATTACAGGAACGGTTTATTCCTCAGCTGATAATGCGCCTTTACCAAGTGTGACAGTAAAGGTGAAAGGAAGAGCAACGGGTGTTATTACTGACGAGACAGGAAGTTATAACATATCTGCCACTAGCGATCAAACGCTTGAATTTACTTTTATTGGTTACAAAACAGAGGAAAGAATTATTGGTGAAAACTCTGTTATTAATGTAGTATTGTCGCCTCAGGAAGGAGACATGAATGATGTGGTTGTTACTGCATATGGCATTCAAAGAGATCGTAAGAGTTTGGGTTATTCTACACCTATTGTTACTGGTGATGAGGTTAGTAATACTCAAAGGGAAAATTTTATGAACGGACTGGCAGGTCGCGTACCGGGATTATTTGTCAATACAACTTCAGGAGATCCCGGAGCATCTACTCAAATGTTTTTGAGAGGCATAGTTTCTATTTCCGGAGACAATACTCCTCTCTTTGTAGTTGACGGTTTACCAATAGATAATTCGGTAATGAACCAATCTAATATAATCTCCCGAGGATCTATGGGTACGAACAGAGATCAGGATTATTCTAACAGAGCTATTGATATTAATCCGGCAGATATAGAGTCTTATACTATTTTAAAAGGTCCTGAGGCAACAGCTTTATATGGTAATCTGGGTGCGAGTGGCGCAATTATTATTACAACTAAAAAAGGTAAAGCAGGAAGAGGCTCAATAACTTACAGTAATTCATTTAGATGGGAAAAACAAAGAAATTTTCCTGAAGTTCAGCAGGTTTACAGTCAAGGAACTAGTAATGGAATATACAATGGTAATTCAAGAAGTTATTTTGGACCGAAGTATGATGATACGGCTACTATTTATGACAATATCGGTAACTTTTTTCAGGTTGGTAAAACTCAAAAGCATTCTGTTATTTTTGAAGGTGGTAGTCAGGGACTCACTTACAGATGGTCCAATGAATATACTGACAATAATGGAACAATACCCACAACCAATTTTACAAGATTAACCTCAAGACTAACTTCTACTGCAAAGATATTCCCGACACTTACAGCTACATCTACGTTTAGTTATACTAATTCTAGTAATATTAAAGCTACAAAGGGGGCTACGGGTTATTTGATGAGTCTTTTGTCTTTTCCGTCAAGATTTGATGTAAGAAATTACGTTGATGATTTTGGTAATAGAGTTCTGACAACTGGTACAATATATGGAGAGGTGGATAATCCATTATGGGATTTAAATAAGAATCGTAATGAAGATAAAACCAACAGATTTATGGCAAATACTTCACTTGCTTATAAACCTTTGCAATGGTTGAATATTACAGGTACATTTGGTGCAGATATTTACAATACAAATGGTATGACAGGTAATCATCCGCAATCTTATCGAGCATCAGGAAGTGCAACTGCCCCTACAGGAGGAAGACTTACAGAATACCAGCAGGTAGTAAGAATATTAAATGGTTCATTAGTAGCATCTGCTCGGCATACATATGGTAACTCCGGTAATTTTAATAATACATATGTAATAGGTACTAAGTTTATTGTTTATATTTACTGAACAATTTAAAATTT